>JAKQJD010000137.1 GCA_029561355.1 Bacteroidota bacterium
ATAACCAAAAATGGCGAACAAACTGCTTGCAGCACTCAATGTCAGTCAAAAAACGACGGACCTGGTTTTCGGCAACTTTTCGTACCTGCTGTTCCTGGGTTTCCTGGGCATCGTGTACATCGCCAATGCGCATTTCGCGGAAAAAAACGTCCGCGACATTCAACACATTCAAAAAGAGATCAAGGAACTGAAGTGGGAATACACATCCATCAAAAGCGAAACCATGTACAAATCCATGCAGAGCCAGATGGACGAAAGTCTGGAACCCGTCGGACTCGATCTGGAAAATAAAGGACCGAAAGTCATCGAGATAAAATAGTGTGTGGTTTTTGGGGTGTCGTGTTTGGGAGAGCGTAACCCAAACCACCTGCCATTACCTGAATTATTACAATCCCAAGAGCGAAGCACCCCGAAACACCAAACACCAAACACTAAACACCAATAACAATGTTGAATATCAAAAACGAAGTCCTGGTCCGGGTGTACGCAGTAGCGGCACTGGTCCTGCTCGTGGCGGTCGCGATATTCATGCAATTGTTCCGGCTGACGGTTACCGACGCGCCCAAATGGGAAGCCAAGGCCGACAGCCTGTATGTGAAATTTGTGGATGCACCGTCGCAGCGCGGCAACATCCTGGCCGACGACGGAAGCCTGCTGGCTACCTCGCTGCCGTTCTTTGACATACATTTTGACGCGAAAGCGGAGGGCCTGACCGATCTGATCTTCAATGAACAGGCCGTCGACAGCCTCGCCTGGCTGCTGTCTACCTACGTGGACCAGCAATACACGCCCGGCGCTTACCGCGACTTTTTGGTGAGCCTGCGCGCTTCTCCGCCGGAAACCCAGGGAATCCGGTATGTGCCCATTGCCAAGGGCTTGCCTTATAATAAGGCCTTGATTGTCAAGAACTTCCCGATTTTCCGGGAAGGACGGTTTAAAGGCGGGTTTATCATGGAGCAGACCAACCGCCGCGAGCGGCCGTTCAAAATCCTGGCACAGCGTACCATCGGTTACACCCGGGAAGGCGCCCTGCCGGTCGGCCTGGAAGGCAGTTTTAACAACATCCTGGAAGGCAAGGAAGGCAAACAACTCATGATCCGCGTGCCCGGCGATATTTATATACCCGTCAACGACCTCGCGGAAATTGAACCCGAAGCCGGCGACGACGTGGTCACAACGCTCGACATCAACATCCAGGACGTAGCCGAAACGGCCCTGCTGAATGCCTGTAAAACGCACAATGCCGACCACGGCTGCGCCATCGTGATGGAAGTGAAAACCGGCAAGATCCGCGCCATGGCCAACATCGGCCGCACACCCGAAGGATGGTGGGAAACCTACAACTACGCCGTCGGCGAACGCGTGGAACCGGGCTCGATGTTCAAACTGCCCACTTTCATGGCCATGATGGAAGAGGGCGAACTGGAAGACCTGAATAAAAAAGTGCCGGTTTTTAAGGGCAAAGTAAAAATTTACGACGAAGAACTACAGGATGCGGAGCCGCACGGGCTTGATTCCATGACCATCAGTCAAATATTCGCCAACTCCTCCAATGTGGGTACGGCGACGCTGACCATGAAGTATTTCAAATCCAATCCGGCGGCTTTTGTTCAACATATCCGCGATTTCGGGCTGGATTTGCCGACAAACTTCGAAGTGGGCGGTGAAGAAGCGCCGGTGATTAAAAACCCGACCGACCCGAAAAGCGAATGGTCGGGCACCTCGCTGCCCTGGATGAGTATCGGCTACGAATTACTGCTGACGCCGCTGCAAATGCTGACGTTTTACAATGCCGTAGCCAACGACGGCCGCATGATGAAACCTTATATCGTGCAGCGCACCGAGCGGTACGGAGAAATCGTGAAGGAATTCCGCCCGACGGTAGTGCAGCGGAGCATCGCCTCCAAAAGCACCCTGAAAAGGGCGCAGGAACTGCTGAAACTCGTAGTGAGCAAAGGAACGGCGCATAGCATCGAGTCGTCGAACTACGCCATCGCAGGCAAAACCGGTACCGCTCAGTTGAATTATCACAAGTTCCGCGCCTCGAAAGGCATACGCCACCAGGCAGGTTTTTGCGGGTATTTCCCGGCCGACAACCCGGTATACTCCTGCATTGTGGTGATCAGCGAACCCGAACGCGGCGGTTACCACGGCGCAGAAGTAGCGGCGCCGGTGTTCCGGGCCATTTCAGATAAATGTTTCGCCATGAAAGCGGAACTGCATACGCCGATCAATCAAAAAGACCGGACCAAACTGGCTACCGCACAATTGCCGACCTACGACGCCGGCTCCACGGAAGACCTGCGCAAAGGCCTGAAATGGCTCGGAATAGATTATTACAGGGAAAATGAACTGCCCGACTGGGCGGTGCTGACGGCTAATCGCGGCGATTCGCTGACGATCCTGCACCGCACCGTTCCCGATAAAACGATTCCGTCGGTGATCGGTATGGGGCTGAAAGATGCGATTTATTTACTCGAAAACCGCGGTTGCCGGGTGCGCGTACAAGGCGTGGGCAAAGTGCGGAAGCAAAGCCTGGCGCCCGGAACGCGTACGAATGGGAATCAGGTTTGTGTATTGTTTTTAGAATAATGGGCCTCACCCCCCAGCCCCCTCTCCGAGGGAGAGGGGGTGACTTCACCCTCGGCTTCCTTATTTGTGGTTGCCAAGGGTATTCGCTCCCCCTCTCCCTCAGAGAGGGGGCCGGGGGGGGGAGGAACGAACAAAAAGAAAAAATGCAATTAGATGCACTCTTAAAAAACGTACCGGTCCTGGACATCCAGGGCAGTACTGCCGTCGAAATCGGTTCGATCCGCTTCGACTCGCGCGCCGTACAACCCGGCGACGTGTTCGTGGCAGTGCGGGGCGTACATGCAGACGGGCATCGGTTCATTGACATGGCGGTAGCGCAAGGCGCGGATGTGATCGTAGCGGAGGAGATGCCGGAAGGTTTTTCACCCGCCCGGGAAACGATTGTGCTGGTGAAAGACGCGGCGGAAACACTTGGCCGAATGGCTTCCAATTATTACGGCAATCCTTCACAAGGCCAGCAACTGGTGGGAATTACCGGCACAAACGGTAAAACCACCACGGTGACGCTGCTGTGGCAACTTTTTACCCGCCTGGGCTTCAAATGCGGCCTCATCGGGACCGTGGAAAACAGGATAGGGGAGGACGTGATTCCAAGCACGCACACCACGCCCGACGCGGTGCGACTGCACGAATTGCTGCGCCAAATGGCCGATGCCGGATGCAGTTACGTGTTCATGGAAGTGAGCAGCCACGCCGTGCACCAGCGCCGGATCGCGGGTGCGCAATTTGTGGGCGGGGTGTTTTCCAACCTCACACACGACCACCTCGACTACCACAACACTTTCGCGGAATACCGCGATGCCAAAAAGAAGTTCTTTGACGATTTGCCAAAAACGGCTTTCGCACTCAGTAATACCGACGACCGCAACGGCGCTTTTTTATTGCAAAATACCGCAGCGGCGAAATACACGTACGGATTGAAAAATCCGGCCGATTTTAAAACGAAAATCATTGAAAGCAGCCTGTCCGGCCTGCACCTGCACCTCGACGGTGAACAGATCATGGCCCGGATGATCGGCGAATTCAATGCCTACAACCTCACGGCAGCCTACGCGGTAGCGCGTCTGCTGCTCGGCGAAGGGAAACAGACGATTACGAAAGCGGAAATTCTGACCGCACTCAGTGATCTGCGCGGCGCCGAAGGCCGTTTCGACTACGTGAACCACCCCGGAAAGCCGGGCTGTATCGCTATTGTCGACTATGCCCACACGCCCGATGCGCTGGAAAAAGTGCTGGAAACAGTGCAGAAACTGAAACGCAAAACCTCGCAGGTAATTACGGTTACCGGCGCAGGCGGCGACCGCGACAAAACCAAACGTCCGCTCATGGCGCAGATCAGTGCCCGCCTGAGCAACCAGTTGATTCTGACCAGCGACAACCCGCGCACCGAAGACCCGGCCGCTATTCTCCGCGACATGGAAGCCGGACTCGACGCCGAGGCATTGAAAAAAACGCTGGTGATCCAGGATCGCGAGCAGGCCATCAAAACGGCCGTTCGCCTGGCTAATGCGCAGGACGTGATTGTGGTAGCAGGCAAAGGCCATGAAAAATACCAGGACATCGACGGGGTAAAACACCCGTTCGACGACAAGGAAGTGCTGGCGAAATGGATGAGGGAGTGAGTGCGAAGTCGGCAGTGCGAAGTGCGAAGTCCGTGGTAAATGCCGGAATAGTGAGTTGTGAATAGTGAATAGTGAGTTGTCAAGCGAGTAGCCAAAAGAAAAAGGCGACATCCCGCTCGGCTCTCACCCTCTCACTTCTCACCGTCTCACTTCTAGATATAATAGTGGAGGGACTATTTTTTGAGCAGGTTGCGGGCGCTGTAAGAGCGCCTTGCAGCCAATTCAAAAAGCCCCGGCCACTAACCCTTTTAATCCGGAAAATCAACTTTTTTTAGAATTGAAACGATTGATATTCAATGTTTTAATTCTGCTTTTTATCATTTAACAAATGCTGTACTACCTTTTCGAATATCTGAAGAAAACGTACGACCTCCCCGGGGCCGGGTTGTTCCAGTACATCTCGTTCCGCGCGGGGGTAGCCATGATCCTGTCGCTGCTGATCTCTATGATCATCGGCAAGCGGATCATCGGGTGGCTGCGGTCGCTGCAAATCGGCGAAACGGTACGCGACCTCGGACTGGCCGGTCAGGTATCCAAAGCGGGTACGCCGACGATGGGCGGTATCATCATTATCGCGGCGACGTTGATTCCCTGCCTGCTGATGGCGCGGCTCGACAACGCTTACATCATGCTGATGATCTTCAGTACGCTGTGGATGTTCGCCATCGGGTTTGTGGATGATTACATAAAGGTGTTCAAAAAGGACAAAAAGGGACTGAAAGGAATATTCAAGGTAATGGGGCAGGTAGGATTGGGACTGATCGTGGGAATTACCATGCTGTACAGCGACGAAGTAGTGGTACGCATGGATCCGGTTGCAGCAGACGCGGGCGGTTACCGGGTGGTGGAAACGCTGTTTGTGAAAGACAACACTGCTCCAAATACCTACAAGGAAATGGTGTACGTGAAAGCACCGATCACCAACGTGCCGTTTTTTAAAAACAACGAACTCGACTACTCGCGGCTGATGTGGTTTTTGGGCGACAATGCCCGCGACCTGAGTTCCATTCTGTTCGTCATCATGACTATTCTGGTGATCACGGCAGTGAGCAACGGCGCCAACCTCACGGACGGCCTCGACGGGCAGGCGGCGGGTGTATCGGCCATCGTGATCACGGCACTGGGCATTCTGGCTTACCTGAGCGGCAACTCGGTAGCGGCGGATTTTTTGAAAATTCTCTACATCCCGTACAGCGG
>JAKQJD010000150.1 GCA_029561355.1 Bacteroidota bacterium
AAAGGCTGTCTGCGCGGGATTTGGATATACCGGCCAGTTCAGGTTTTTATCCGGCATAACCGCCACCCGGACAGGTGAATACTCGAATGCGCCATTGAAATCGACCTGCCGCAGGCGGTAATAATTTTCAGCCCGCAAAGGATTTCTGTCCATCCATTCATATTTGTGTTCGTCGCTCGAGTTGCCCGCTGCCGGCACGTTTGCAATGGTATAAAAATGCTGCCCGTCCGCCGAACGCTCTAGGTCGAAGCGGGCACTGTTGCGTTCGGTCGCGGTCGTCCACTGAAGCCGGACGGATTTTTCTTCGACGGGTGTGGCTATGAAAGTGGTGAGTGCGACCGGTAAACTGGTGGAAAAGTACAGTTTTACATACCGCAGACTACCCGTAGTTCCATTAACTCCGTCGCATGCAGTCAGGGTCCAGGTTCCGTTTGGATTGGAGCCGTCAAAAGAAGAAAAAGGCGTTTCCGGGCGATAGGTACCGATAAACGGTGCGGTACCGGTCGTAATGCTGCTACTCGCCCAAGTGGCAAATGAAGTGACCTGAGCAGGACAGGTAGCCGGATTGCCGTAATGGTCGCCGGTGCCGCCGTTGTCGGAGGATACATCTATTTCGACACCGTTCGGGCTTTTCAGGTAAATGTCCACATCGGAATCGCGGGTGTGCTGTACGATCACTTCCACTTTATCGAGAAACACATCCGTCCCCAAGACGCTCCCGGGTGCGCCGCTGACGGCCACCTGTACCGGAAGGCATCCGGGATCCGGTATAGTTGTCGTGAAACAAACGGGCGCGGCATTGTTCAGAATGGTAGTAAACGTCACAGGGCCGGTCCACCCTGAAACGCTGCCGCCGCAATTGCTGCGCACCCACGCCTGGTAGTTGGTATACGGGGCGCCGCCCGTCCACACGTATGGTTTTGTGGATATGCCCGTCACGGTGGGCGTACCAGTAGCAGGAGTACCGACTGGTTGGAATTCCAGGTCCCAGGACGTGGCGTTACCGTTTTCCGTCCAGTTCATGGTAGCGCCAACTCCGGTGGGCACGCTCGCAAGAAGTCCGGTTGGTCGCGCGCAGGTCGTAAAAAATATTTTTACATATTTCAGACTGCCTGAATTAAAACTGGAGCCGTCACAAACTTTTAACAGCCATTCGCCATTCGGATTCACGCCGTTAAAGGCTGAAAAACTGCCTTCCGGAAGGTATGTGCCGATAAACGGAGCAGTACCCGCCGTAATGCTGCCGGATGCCCAGGAGGCAAATGCCGTGACTTGATTCGGGCAATTGGCGGGATTGCCATAGTGGTCGCCGAGTGCGCCGTTATCGGAGGACAAAAGTATTTCCGCTCCGCCCGGGCTCTGCAAATAAATGCTCAATTGCATATCGACAACATGCTGAATGATCAGTTCCACCCGGTCGATAAAAACGTCGGTACCCAGGCTACTGCCCGGTGCGCCGCTCACTACCACAGGCGCCTGCAGGTTATTGCCGGCATCGCAGCCGTTGTCCGGAATAGGAAATGACGTGCAGGTTTGTACATTATTATCCAGTTTGGTGGTGAAGGTCGTCGGGCCAATCCACTCGGAAACGCTGCCGCCGCAATTGCTGCGTATCCACGCCTGGTAGATGGTGCCGGGCGCGCCGCCCGTCCAGGTGTATGGTTTGGAAGTAATACCCGACACGGTAGGCGTACCCGTCTGTGCCGTACCGGTGGGCTGGAATTCAATATCCCAGGCCGTTGCGGAGCCGATTGCGGTCCAGTTCAGCGTAGCGCCGTTGACGGTCGGAGTGTTGCTCACCAGCGCCGAAGGGCGCATGCAGGTGGTAAAAGACAGGTTGCCGTAAATAAAATTACCCACGCTGATGGGAGAATCATCACAAATACGCAGGGTCCAGACACCATTCGGGTTGGAGCCGTTAAAGGCAGAAAACGACGTTTCCGGAAGGTATACTCCGATAAAAGGCGAACTGCCGGCCGTGATGCTTGTGGTCGCCCAATCGGCAAAAGTGGTGGGGTTATTGGGGCAGGTAGTCGGGTTTCCGTAATCGTACGTGAATCCGTTGTCCGTAGAAAGTTCGATCTCGAAACCGGAAGGAGACCTCAGAAAAATGTCGAGGTTACTGGCCATGTGGTGATCGATAATGAGATCGACCTTATCCAGAAAAACATCCGTGCCCAGGTTGCTTCCGGGCGCGCCGCTGATCGTTATGGGGACCAGCAGGTTCATGCCGCTGCCGCATCCGTTTTCCGGAATAGCCAGCGAAGTGCATGTTTGTCCGGCAAGGCTGAAAGCAAACAATTGATTAACGGCCATCAGTATGACCGCCCGGAAAAGTAACTTTGACCGTTGCAAGATTTGTGGGTACATTTTATTTTTTTTCACAAACTATTGCGGGCCGTCGCACCCTGGGGGGATTTTTTAAGGAAAGCAGGGTATTTTTTAATGAAGGTTGTGTTTCTGATAACTAAAAAAGGGGAAGGGGGTTGTATGATTGAGGGGTTCAGAGGTTGAGGGGGCAGGGCAAACGCATCAAAATTTGACTAGTTTTGTTGAAAAAGCCGTTCTGTGGCAGGTCATGAAATCGTGCTGTACTGTTCTTTTTCCTTGATGAAAAAGAACCAAAAAATCAAGGCTGTATTCAAATCCTGCGATTTTGCTACCCTTTCCGTCGGGTTCGCACCCAAACTCGCCCCTCCTGCGTCGGGGCTCAAACATGGGTGCTCTCTGCCGACTCCAAGGGCGCAAAATCGGGATTTGAATAAGGCCGTTC
>JAKQJD010000153.1 GCA_029561355.1 Bacteroidota bacterium
CCCACCAGATCGTCGTCGAACAGGGCAAAACAGGTGCCATCCATCGAATTACCGTTGCTATACCCTTTAGAGGCGGTATCGACCAGTCCGAACTGCCAGTCATCCTCGCCGGCCACGATTTCCGTTTCCCAATCGATGGGTTTCTGGCAGGCATTAAAGGATTCGGCCACGACATTGGTGCCGTTACCATAGCCGCGTACGAGAATATTATCTACAGCCGCCCACCAGGCAAAACCTGCCGCATCGTCGTAGCGCAGGATGATACGCGTCTGCGTGGAATGGGTAAGCAGGGAAAGGTCGTATTTAATAGTAAAATGGTCTGACAACAAAGCGCCGTTGGTCCGGTTGGCATCATAATGCGCAATGCGTTGTTCGGTTACGCCGTCGGTGATGAATACGTCGAAATACTCCTGCGACGGTCCGTAATCCCGGTAATGTACGTCCATGGTCAGTTCGACTGTGCTGTGCTGCGAAGCATCGAAAGCGGGCGAGGTAAAACTGATCACATACGGCAGCGTATTGTCTCCGGTAGCATCGTCGTCGATAATCAGGCAGCAGGTACTGTCGATGCTTTGCCCGAGCGCGTCGTTGTTGGTGGAATAACCCACCAGCCACACGGGGTTCTGGTTGCCCACACTGCTCACCTGCCAGCCAGCAGGAAGGGAACACGAATTGAAGTCTTCCGAAAAGAGTGTTACCTGAGCCGGTAAACAGTTTACAACAAAAACCGAGAGGAATAAAACGATGATCCGCAGGCGCATGGACAGTGGCTTTAAATGTGATATTTCGAACGTGAAAGGTAGGTATTTCCGGATATTATAAAATTCCAAAAGCCGATAATTTTAGGTGCAGAAAAAAGTGTGCAATAATATCCATCTGAAACCCTTCAAATCGGGAAATCTTCTTAATCTTGCTTCGCCGTGGAAGTGTCCGTTCGGAGCCCCGTTCGCTTTAGCGGCCAAGCCCAGTTTCGGGGTGACTTCGCAAGTCACCCCGAAACTATACGAGACAGTACCATTCACTTGTATTTTTTAGTTTATTTTCATATTAACTATGCCCGCTCACGCCGACACAACTGAAAAAATACGGGAAGCAGCACCGCCGCCCACCGACAGCCTTCAAGCGTACGTGCCATCAGCCGCCAAACCCTGGAATGCTGCCCGCGTCATGCACCTGTACCGGCGCCTGGGTTTCGGCGCCACACTCGAACAGGTGCAACAGGGACTTCTCCTGCAACCTTCCGAACTCGTCGACCAGTTGCTCGACGCCGCCGTCGAACTGGATATTCCCGCACCACCCTACTGGGCAGGTTACACCAATGCCGACTACGACGGCAACCAGGATCTGGTGGAAGAACACCGGCGCGAATTGCGCCACCGCTGGCTGAATGACATGTTGTCCGAAGGCATCCGGGCCAAAATGGCGCTGTTCTGGCACAACCACTTCGTTACCGAACTCAATGTGTATCAATGTAATGCATACATGTGGAGTTACTTTTCCATGCTGCACGAATACGCGTTCGGCAATTTCCGGATTTTTGCCCGGGAAATGGGGAAAAACCCGGCCATGCTCGATTACCTGAACGGCAATGCCAACATTGTCGGCAATCCCAACGAGAACTACGCCCGCGAACTCATGGAACTGTTCACCATGGGCGAAAGCAACGGGTATTCGCAGGCCGATATCGTGGAAATGGCGCGCGCACTCACCGGCTGGCAGGCCATGGCATACCTGTGTACGCCGGCTTTTTACAACCCGGACCTGCACGATAATCAATCCAAAACGATTTTCGGACAAACAAGTAATTACAGTTTTACAACGGCGCACAACCTGATTTTTTCGGCGCGTTCCGAACAGGTTTCGCAGTTTATCACCACCAAACTTTACAAAAATTACGTGTACCAGCAGCCTGACCTGACCATCATCTCCGGGCTGGCCGACACGTTTAAAAATGGAAGTTGGGAACTGCTGCCGGTTTTGAAACAACTTTTTAAAAGCGAACATTTTTTCGAGGACAAATTCATCAATGCCCGCATCAAAAACCCGCTGGAATCGATGATCCCGATCCTGAAAAATGCAGGCGCCATACCTGATCAGGTTTTGCCCGACTGGTGGGATGCCATCGGTTACTGGTCGTATCAATTGGGACAGGAGATCCTGAACCCGCCGAATGTGGCCGGCTGGAAAGGCCATCACACCTGGATCAATGAAAGTACGCTGACGACCCGCTGGAATGTCAACTCCATCACGGCATATTTTCTCACGCAGGACGACCAGATTCGTGAAAACCTGCGCAACATCGCTATCACACTCACCGGCGAAAGCAACGATCCTGCGGTGATCGTGCCCGCGCTGATCAGTTTTTTTACCGGTCAAACGCTCGATCCCATTTATCAGCAAGGTGCTGTCATCAATTTCAAGGCCGGTATTCCGGAAAATTATTTCGTAGACGGCTCCTGGAATCTGTACTGGGATGAAGCACCCGACCAGATTGTTAATTTATTGTACTATCTGGTAAGAATGCCCGAATTCCAGTTAACATAGCCTCAACACATAAACCATAAACCCATAAACCATAAACCATAAACCCCTCAACGACCTCAACAACATCTCAACCACTCAACCTCCCGCGCTCCCTATGTGCGAAAAACATACAAACTCCCGCCCCGGCGCCACCCTCGATGACCGGCAGGCCCACGAACGTGACCATCGACTCTGGTCGCGCCGCGATTTTTTGTCTGCCTCCGGCCTGGTCGGAGCAGGAAGCCTTTTACTTGGCAAATTGCCGGTTCGCTCTTTCCAGCCCACGCCGCTGATGGCTTCCCTCGCCAATGGCGCCAACGACCGCGTGCTGGTGCTCATCCGGCTCGACGGCGGGAACGACGGCATCAATACGATTATCGAACGAAACAACCCGTTTTATTACAATATCCGGCCCAATATCGCGATTCCCGACAGCAACCTGTGGGCGCTCAGCAATGAATACGGTATGCCGCAATCGACGAACGCGTTGCAGCCGATGTGGGAAGACGGCATGATGAAAGTCATTTTCAACGTCGGCTACCCGGAGCCCAATTACAGCCATTTCCGCTCGTACGACATTGTGGCCTCCGCCAGCGGTTCGGAGGAAGTCGTCAACAGCGGCTGGATGGGCCGTTTTCTCGACAACGAATACGCTGCTTTCCTCGAAGCGCCACCGACCGTCCCGCCGGCTCTGCAAATCGGCGTGCAATCCAACCTCGTATTCAAATCCGATACCGCCAATATGGCGCTGGCTATCAGCAGCCCGGAAGAGTTTTACCAAATCGCGCAAACGGGCCTGCTCTATGAAACGGCTTCACTCGGCAACTCGCCCCGCGACCTGGAACTCGCCTACGTGCGCCAAACGGCCAATTCCGCTTTCCGCTACGCACAAACGATCAAGGAGGCCTACGCAAGGGGTAAAAACCAGACGGATTACCCCACAGACAACTACCTGGCCGAACAACTGGCCATCGTGGCAAAACTCATCAAAGGCAACCTCGGCACCCGGGTATTTATGGTGGAAATCGGCGGTTTCGACACCCACGCAGAACAGACCGACCGGCATCCGGTGCTGATGAACCGGCTGGCTACCGCTGTCAAGGCATTTTATGAAGATCTTGGCGCCGGAGATAATTCCTTGCAGGACAAAGTATTAGGTATGACTTTCTCCGAATTCGGCCGTACTATTTACGAAAACGGATCGATGGGAACCGACCACGGCTGGGGCACGCCCATGCTGCTGTTCGGCGGCGGCATCGGAAACGGATTCACCGGGGCATATCAGGATCTGAGCAGCCCCGACCCGTATACCGACCCGGAATTCAGCGTCGATTTCCGTGATATTTATGCCACCGTTCTGCAAGACTGGATGGGCAACAGCCCCGAACTGGTGAATTTCGTGATGGGCCAGCAGCAAACGCTGGTCAATGGCCTCGTGCCCGCCATCGCGCCGCCGCTGGGCGACAACGGCAAATGCGCTCTTCTGGGTCACAACCCACACCCCAGCCTGCCCGGTGTAGTGGAAATCAAGTATTCCATGATGCAAAACGGCCCGGTGCGCATACAATTGCTCGACCCGGCCGGGCATGTGCTGCGTACTTTGCTCAATGAGTTTAAAAACACAGGCAGTTATACCCTGCCGTTCAAACCTGCCGACTGGTATGTTGCCCCCGGGCAATACCGGTACCGTTTACAGGCCGGTGGACAGGTGTTTGAGCGGGATATTCGGGTGGGATGATGAGTTTATTAGTTTATGGGTTTATGAGTTTATACGTTTATGGGTTTATGAGGTTGATAAGGTTTATGAGGTTTATAAAAGCCGCTCGGAAAGGGAGAATTTCTTGAATAGATAGGCTTTTGGATTGGTTCGGCTACGCCCCTCGTAGCCGAACCAACCCAAAAGGTCTATCTATTCACGAAATCCTCCCTTCCCGAGCATCTATTATAAACCCATAAACTCATAAACCCATAACCCCCTCATCCCCGCCCACCACTTACCTTTCCTTTCTCCAAATCAATACCCCCATACACATTCATTCGGATGTCTTTTGGGTATCGATCATAATCCGCTTTTGAAACCGGCAAAATCCTCTACCAAATGCAGGAGCACCCATTACTGATTGCCTTTGCGCAGCTGATCGGCGATTTTTTCCACAGCAGCCTCCTGGCTTCGCCTTTGCGCGAAACCCTCCTTCGCCAGATTGCCCGCGCTATGGTGCAGGGCCAGACAGCCGAGACGATCCGCGAATATTTCCAGTTCGAAAAAATCCGGAATTATAACACCCAGTACCTTCATGCAGATGACCGGGATATGCTGAACCGCATCCTCGGCGAAGAACAGGACATACTTATGGCAGGGCAACAGCGTCCGCTGCGGGTGTTTCTGCGGGAAATGCCCACGCGTGCTGTGTACCTGCGCAGCAGCATACCCGCCTGGGCACGCGCGGCAGCGCTTGCGGAAACAGTCGGACCCGTGCTCAACCGCGATGGACGGCGGTTCTGGCTCGACGTGTATGAACCGTTACAGCAAACAAAATCCATCGGCTTTGTCAACACCGGCAGGCCGGTGATCATACTCGGTCCGGATACGCCGCTGATGGTCAACAATGCCCAGGTCAGCAACCTGGCCATCGGCGCCGGAACCATTTGGGTACACGCCAAACAGTTCGTGGCAGGCGCCGATGAAAAACTCTACTGCCCGATACTGGTAGAATCGGCGGAGGTAAATTTTCAGGCTGGTACGGCCCAGAATTCTCACGGACAAATTGTGATGCGCGGCGCAGTATGGGCCCTGCTGAGCGTACGGCTGCGTATGCCGGAAGTGATCCGGCCGGAAGACGTGCCACAGGGCGTCGATGCCTGGACGGCCCAATTACGCCTACCGGAAGGTTTTGAAATGCGCATTCAACCGACCGCCGGTACCCTGACGGCCGTAGCGGAGGCGGGCTGGAACCTGTACGGCGAGGATAAAAATTTCACGTGGACGCAGGCCGTACCCAGTTACAACTACCTGTTCAGCGCCGTTTCGGTGCCCATGGCGGCAGATGTGGACACGTTGAACATTTTGCAGGCTTCATCGCCGGTATTTTCACTTTCCGGGTCGACTACAGTAGAAGAATCCGCGTGGTTGTTGCCCGCAGCCGAAATCAGCGCTTTGTTGCCCGCCCAGGGTTGCGGAATGCTGTCCGTCAAAACACAAAAAGGGCTTTCAGCAACTACATCCGGTTTGATGGATGCGAATCAGTCTGATGCTGCCCGATTGCAACTCCACCATTGCTGGATTACCGCCATGCCGGGGCAAATTCAGGTAACCGGCCTGGAATCAAAAACCGAATACGCCACCCAGACTTTACGGCTTTGGCAGGACCAGGAATCGCGCTGGAACGACCTGCAAATGACCTACCCGGGCGCATTTCCCTTCATTTACCAGTATAATGCCGTCGGTACGGAAGCCATCGTTTCTATCGCCAATTGTACAGGAAAACTGGATCGGCCTGTCGGCGCCGACAGCCTGCCGTTCCCGCTGAAAACCAAAACATCCTTGTACCTGCGGCAGTACGGCGCCCTGGGCGATTACCTGTTGTTGTACGATGAAAACGTGATCCGCGACAACGAACCGGTCAGCAACCAGCCTGCTGCGGGCGCCGATATGTTGTCGTTCCGCAGCCGGGCGTTAGCGTTGAACAATGCCTTGATGACCGTTTCCCCCATCAACGCTTTCCTTTTAAGCGGTGAAATGCCTCCGCAGGCCGATTATTTTACCGAAACCAGTCTGCTCTTCACGTTTGCACTGGTGGGCTACCTGCCCGCCCTGCCCGATCCGTATGCCGCCAACAAGGGCACTTTCAAATGGATGCACCATGAACTGGAAGGTCAGGACGGCGTGTACCGCCTGAACCAGATCCAGCGCCTGCTGGTCGGCGCCATGCACTGGCAGGCAGCCGAGGCGCCCGGCGCCCATTTCATTTTCGGTGATCTGGCCGATATGGAAGCGAATATGTTCATCCACCTGAACCCGCTGCTCGACCTGCAACGCGCCCTGAACGAAGAGCGCAACGACCGAACCAACCGTGCATCCAAACTATCCGGCCGGTTCAGCCGCCAGTCGGGCGTCGACCTGGGCCGCAACAACTGGCCCGAAGAATACGACATCAGCCTGCGGGTGAACGACGTATCCCGCAACCACCATTTTTTCAGCCTGCTGGACGTAAGCACCGCTGCCGACTGGATGGGCGTAAACCTGGGCTATCTGGACGAGCAGTTTATTTTTGAACGCCGTTTCGAAGTACAAACCGCGCAAAATCCGCTTTCCGCCGACGGTATGGACGTGGTAGCAACCGGAAAACTCGTGCGGCTTTTCACCACGCCGCAGATCAGTTGGGAACCCGTCATCAACACCGCTGCGCCCACCAATCCGGCCAACGACCCGCCGGAAGGCCTGCTGCTTTTCAAGGACGACGGTCCGCCGACATTGATTGGAAATACGGGCAGCGAGCCTGTTCCAATCGCCCCGCTCCCCCTGGCCAGATACCTGGAACAGGGCTACCAAAACGAAGACCTGAAAGCCTGGAGTTTTTTCTCCCTGCCCTTCGGCATGGTCGGTATTGCGCGTTACAACCAGGAACTGACCATCGGCAACAACCCGCCTTCCAAAGGCGCCCGCATCGATATTATCCGGGAAAATTTCGGCGACGATATCGAGACCAGCCTGCAAATCAGCACAAAAGGATATTACTCGCAGGCGCAAAAAAACAGGAATTTCGAGGGTATGACCACGCAGTTGTACAACCTGCGCGGACCGCTGGGCGAGGATCTGGGTCGCAGCATTTTGTCGAAACTGGTCACGGAAATTTTTAACCGCGAATTCGGTCCCAACTCGGGAAAACTTCGCCAGCGCGGCGTACCCGTCGAACGCTACGATTTCAGCGGATACGGCGCCAACCTGTTCAGCCACTGGCTCAACGACAACGCCCGCATTGCCGAAACCTCCCAGGCCAAATTCGACGTCTGGCGCGGCCGCACCGCCCACGAAGTCATCCAGGTGCGCAGCATTTTGTATCCCTGGGGCATTCGTGTGGTGCGCACCGTCACTATGTTCCGCAACAGCGCTGGGCTCGTGTACCGCATCGACAGCGGCTGGCGCGCGGAAAGCGACGGCGTGTACGATTTCAGCACGGTGGTGATCGACAAATCCAATATCGAGCGCACGGAAACACCCGGATTTGCTTTTCATTCCGGCATCGTAAAAGGCGTTTTCAACGTGCGCAACATCGTGGAAAGCGACGATCTGGCGGATTTCAAAAGATCCTGGACCAAAACGTATGGTTATTTCATCGATGAAAACGACGGACTTGCTGTCCCCGTCGGCGGCGGCAAAGTGCTCGACCTCTGGCTGACGCCCGTTTATTTCGACGCCGACGTGGAGATAAACGGTATCATTCAGGGCGGCACGAACGGTCGCACGCCCTCCAAACGTATGATCGGGTATTTGCAAATGGCTCCGCGCGGCGTGCCTATTTCCGCAGAAATGTTTCGCGATTTGCTGTTGTTCCAGAACGGCCTCGGCGGCCCCGTCGATTGCCTCATCGACATCGCCGAAAGTAACCAGCAGATGCGCCTGAGCCGTGTGGAAGTGCAGCCTTCTGTCGATGCCGGGAAAGTGGTGTTCGTGACTTCTGCCAAAGGAACACCCGTGTTGCCCAAAGACGGCAGTTGGAGCGTGGTGGCGCACAAAAAAGCCACCGGAGAAGTGTTGCCCATCAGCGAATCGGTGGTGCCGCTCATCCGGCGCGGTTTGCACAACATGGCCAACAACGTCAATCCGCTGGAACTGGCCCATCCGGCCGATTTGTTCAACCTGAATCTCGAAGACCGGGCCACGCAGTTTGCGTTTTTGCAAAATACGGATACGCAAAAAGTGTTGTTCCGAAATCCCTGGTTCGAGCAGGGCGTCAGGATGTTGCAAAGTTCCCGGCCCGACCTCGCAGACGCGTACCGACTGTTGAACAGCAAGGGTATTTTCCCGAAACTGATTGATTTGCCCCGGCTCGATCTGGCGGATTTCAACCTCAACATCGAGGATGCCGGTTATAAACTGCTGCACAAGGTCGACCCGGCGCAGGTACTGGAACAGGTATTGCCGGAAAAACCCGTGTATTTCGTCAATGAAAAAGACGTCAAGATTTATGTAGAATACGTCAATAAGGACATTAAAGGCAACAAAAACGGCGACGGAACGGTCAATTTCGGCCTCGATTGCGACAGCCTGGAGCGAAAATGGGTGAACAAACTCAACGACATCACCATTGTCGTCGACCTGCTCGACATGAAGCGTCTGTTCCTGATCCGTGGTAAATTCGACACGGAAAAAGGCAAATCGCCCGCCTTTACCGGCCCGCAACTCGAATTCGGCGAAGCGCTGCAACCCGTCTACGACATCCTGCAAATCCTGCTGGCGCTGAATGGCGGTGATTACGCGGGCGCCTTGTCGAAGGGACTGAAAATTGCCATGAGCAACAGCCCGAACAACTGGGAATACAAGTTCCAGGCCGACAAGGAAATTCCCGTACTGCGTTTTCCGCCGCCTGCCGCCGATAGTCCGGTCGCTCCGTTGCGCCTGGAAGCCAGCCTCAAACTCGGCTGTTATTTCAATGTCGGGCTGCCCTACCCTGCCGGCGGGTCGCCAATGCCCAGCGCGGGCGGCTACATCGAGTTCGGCGCCAAACTCAGCGTGATGTGCGTTTCGGTGGCTGCGGCGACTGTGTATGCCGTCGGCACCTGCACGATGCGCATCAGCGCCGATACGGTCAGTGGACCGGGATTGTACCTGAAAATGGGGTTTGGAGTGGAACTGGTCGTCGGACTGCCCGTCATCGGAAACGTCAGCGTGTACTTCGCCGCCGGCATCGAAATTTCCATCGATACGCGGGTCATCATCGTCGGCGCTTTCATCCTGTTCCGGGGCCGCGCCGAACTGATCGGCGGGCTCGTCACCATCCAGATACAGATTGAAGCCTCCGGCAAAGTAAAACGTGAACTGGGTTCGGGACGTACCGACTGCATCGCACAAGTGACTTTCAGCCTCGACATCAGTATTTTCCTCGTGATCAACATCAGTTTTTCAAAGAGTTTTCAGGAAAACCGTCAAATCGCATAGCCCCCTTTTGCAATATGGAAGCCAAAATCAGCATACTCACATTTCCACAACGCATTGAAAATGAACGCCTTTATTTCAATGTGCTCCTTATACCGCGCAACTTCAGCCCACTGCTCGACGACCCGATCCAGGCGCTCTCGCCTGCCTGGGCCGACGTGACGTTGAGCCTGCGCGCCTACGTGTCCGACACGCTGGGCAATTACCCGGTGCTGAATCCTGCGCCTGTTTTCAGCGAATTACTGCCCAATATGCCGGTGGACGTCGACGCCAAAGAGATTTTCAACGCCCTGGCCCTGCGCTTCGACATCAGCAGCACCGCCACCGCCGAGCCGCCGAAACCCAATCACTATGCCCGGAAATACCTGCCGCTGAGTTACCGCGAAGCGTTTCATTTCACGCAGCCGAAAACGGACCGGGCTGCCATCGACGATAGTTACGAATGTGCGGTGAACAAGGAAAAAGAACCCGATCTGCTGTTTGTGCCAGATAATGACCAGGTGAGTTGGGGGCAGGTATTCGCGTTTTGCCTGCGGCAGCCGGCTATTGCAAAAAAATGCGGTTTTATCCAGGAAGCGTTTGTGGACCTGACACCCGGTTTTCTGACCAACGGCGGCTGGCTGTATGTCGATTTTGAAGCGGGGTCCGCTTACGATTTTGCCGATAAAACGGCCGTGAAAAGGTACGCTGCCCGACTGCCGAAAGTAGCCGCAGGCGTCAATCGCCAATTGTTCGCGGCGGTACAATTCCGCGTCCGCCACGACGACGTCACACCACCGCCCGACAATCCGGAAACACCAAATGTGTACGACGAACTGCTGCTGGAAGCGAGCTTGTACGATGACGGATTTGCCAAAATCGTGCACGCACACCAGCCCGTGAGCGACCACATGCTCAAGGAAATGAGCGATCCGGAATTTCCCGTCACCAACGATGCAGGTATCCGCCTGGGCTGGGACGACGAGCAACTCCTCATCTGGATGAACCGGCAAATGGAGGAAGATCCGAAAAAACCCGGCACCCAGGAACGGGTGGATGCGCCGATGGGCGTTTTCGGATATCGCATCGACGCACGCGAACTCAGTCCGGACGCAGCCAACCCCAATCCCTGGACTTCCCTCTGCGAGGTGCGCAACAAAACAGATCTCGCCATCGGCGCGGCAATAGTCGATACAGTAAATGTTCAGCGCGAACTCAATGTGGAAGTGTACCCCGCCATTCCCGACGGCCGCAAGGACAAACACTTCTGGCTGCCCGCCTATTTCGCTTACTGGAACGGAAAAAGCCTGGTACTCCAGGACGAAGACGCCATCGACCTGTACCGCAAAGACCAGAATCAGATGCCTGACGGTACGCCGCAACCGGCTACGAAAAATCTCATGTACGATCCGGTGGGTTTGGAAAACCTGCCGCTGCAATACGGCAGGCAATACCAGTTCCGCACGCGTTTTGCCGACATGACCGGCGGCGGCCCGAAAACCATGGAAGAACCCGTGTATGCGGCGGAATCACCGGTGACCACCCATCATTTTAAACGCCACGCCATTCCGCAAACAGTGCGCCTGCAAAATATTTTACCGGAAGAAGATGGTGTGTATTTCACAGAAGATCAATTAGTTGTGCAACGGCCGCTGCTCGGGTATCCCAGTGTTTTGTTCACCGGTGCATACCCGGATGCGCTGGATTTGCTGAAAGCAGATTTCGATGCAGCCGCCGGCAAACGCGACATCGGTATTGCCGACCCGGATGTGGATCGATTACAAATCGAGGTGGCTGTGCGCTCGCTCGACATGGATACAACCATTTTGAAACACAACCCGCAGGACAATTTCGCCATTCTCTACACCACCTGGCGGGCATTCCCGGCTGATCTGAATGGTGAACTGAACGTGCCGCTTTCATTTGTAGACCGGCCGGTTTTAAATTTCAACAACTCCGGTGACCTGCAATTGCTCGGGCTGTCAGACAACAGTATTTTGATCGACGATTTACAGGAAATTGTATTGCCTACACACCGCGACATACAAATCACTATCCGCGCGAAATGCAGCAAAAAAGACGATTACTACGCAGAAGATGAAGTCCTCACCGGCATGCCCTCCCGCATCGTTACCCGCCGCGCAGCGGTCAGTGAAACAACTTTTTTCAAACCAACCAGCGAACAAACCATGATCCGCGGCATTTACCTGCGCCGCCCGGAGGAGAAAAAGATCAAGGCCAATATCAAAAACATTTACATGGGTATTCGCGCCGTACCCGACCAGCAGCCGGAGTTGATCGAACGCCTGGCCACCGCCATCGACGTAGCGCACAAAGGCATGTCGCTGCTCGGAAAACCCGGCCAGCGATGGCAGTTCGGCGCCGCCCGCGCCATCCGCCACACGCTTTCGCCCGACAATACCAGCCTGACCATCGCCACCGAAGACGATATGGTGAACCACTGGCTGGTGCCGATCACCTTGCTGATCAACCGCGACTGGTCGTGGGACGGCATTCAACCCACGAGTATCGACATTTTCAGAAGAAAAAAATTCGCACTGGCGGAAGACTGGGAACCGGAAGTACTCGTCGGCGATGTGGAATTGAAAAAAGGGATCAATATTCAGGCGATCGTGGAGGCGGACCGTTCGCAAACGTTTCTGTGCTTCCTGGATGCGGTGGAACCCAAGTCCGGCAATCCGGCAGATTTTCCCGATGAAATCATGGTGGAATACCGCATTCAGCCGCGTTTTAAAACGGAAAATGTGGAACTGATCGTCGATGCCCCCCTGGCGCTTACCCTGCATTTACCCATGACCAGCCCGCCCGCGCAAATGCCGAACATCGTGAGCGCCGGCATGGCTATGAGCCGCTACACCCGCGACGTGGCGTATGCCAACACCGACGCGCGGCAGCGCTACCTCTGGGTAGAGTTCGAACATGCGCTGGAAAACCCGCGCGATGCTTATTTCGGTCGCATCACGGCCTACGCACCCGATCCCTTGCTGGCGGAATGGACGGAGGACTGGATGAAACCGCGACAAGAGCCGCCGCTGGCCATCGAACCCGAACCGATTCGCATCATTAGTCCGGGCCACAGCGACAACCAGAGCGGCCTGAATGCCATGCAGCAACTGATTCCGGCTACTGACAGCAAACGGCATTTCCTGGTGCCTTTGCCGCCCGGCCTGCACCCGGAATCGCCGGAATTATTCGGCTTTTTCACCTATGAAATCCGCGTCGGGCACCGCGACGGCTGGAGCACCGCGCAGGGCCGGTTCGGTCGGGCGCTGAGTTACCAGGGCGTGCAACATCCTTATCCTCAACTGATTGCATCGCCCGACCGCGATGAGACGCGTATCCGGGTGTCGGCGCCACATGCCCAGGCGGTGTTCGACGGTCGGCAGGTGACCGGCAAACCCGTGCGTACCCAGATGTGGGCTTTGCTGTACGCACAGGTGCGTATGGCCGACGACAGCGACAACCGCAACATTCTGCTCGGCGACCGCTGGATGCGGCCGGTGCTGGAGTTCGGTCCGCTCGGCGCAGCGCTGGTCATTTCACCCGATCAGAATGACGCGCCCAAACGCTCGATGGCCGAATGGAGCAACGCCGAGATCAGCAATTTGCTCAAAAACTACGGCCTGCCTGCCGACAGCCCGTTGAGTGTATTATGTGTGGAAATGATGCCCGGCGCGGAAAACTTCGTCATGCGCCGCGAATATGCGGAAATGTACCAGCACCTCGCCCGAACGGTGGATGAGCCGGGCAAAGCGCTTGATTTCCTGCGCAGCACGGGCGGTTTTTTGCAGGCTTCGCAGGCGCTGGCACAGGCCGTGCCGGACGATATGATCGCCAGCCCGCTGTCGGATGACTTGGGGAGTTACCGGATGTTAAGAACGTCGACGCTGGCGGCGGTACCGGAGGTGTGCTGCGTTGATTGTTAGTGGTGTTATTTTGAACAGGATTTTTAAGATTAGAAAGGATTAGAAGGATTCCCATTTCGAGTACACATATTGAAAAGATTTTCAGGATTGGAAATATCAACCCACTCCCTGGCAAATCCTTTTAATGTGTACTCGAAACGGGAATCCTTCTAATCCTTTCTAATCCTCAAAATCCTATTCAACTGTACTCGAAACGGGAATCCTTCTAATCCTTTCTAATCCTCAAAATCCTATTCAACTGTACTCGAAACAGGAATCCTTCTAATCCTAAAATTCCTGTTTTTTGGCCGTTGTTGGCGTCCCCGCCAACAACAACGTAATAGCACAATTTCCATTCACACTCATTCCACCGTTTGTTGTTGGCGGGGACGCCAACAACGGCCCAAACCCAAACGTTTGGGTCTTTTTGAGAAGCATTTAGGTTGTCGACTCAAACGTTTGGGTCTTTTTGGGAAGCGTTTAGGTTATCGGACCAAACGTTTGGGTCTTTTTGAGAAGCGTTTAGGTTCAAAACCCAAACGATTGGGCGCCCAAGTCAAATTTTTACCTCGCGAATCGAAACACTTCTCTAGCAGACCTAAACGCATCTCCATAGAACCTAAACACATCTCCGTAGAATGTATACACATCTCTATCAGACCTAAAGACTTCTCCAAACAACCGGAATGATGCTCATCAAGACCCAAACACATCGCCATTGAACCTAATTGTTGCTCCAGATGACCTAATTCTGCCGTTGTTGGCGTCCCCGCCAACAACAACGTATAGCAGAATTATCCTTTCGCACTCATTCCACTGTTTGTTGTTGGCGGGGACGCCAACAACGGCAGAAAGGATTCCCGTTTCGAGTACAGTTGAACAGGATTTTGAGGATTAGAAAGGATTAGAAGGATTCCCGTTTCGAGTACACATTAAAAGGATTTGCCAGGGAGTGGGTTGATATTTCCAATCCTGAAAATCTTTTCAATATGT
>JAKQJD010000154.1 GCA_029561355.1 Bacteroidota bacterium
CACCGTTTCCAACTGATTTTCAAGACTTTGCGGATTTCCGGTGTTGGTCGCTTCGAGAATAGCGCCGGCAAGGCCGAATTCGAAACACAGGTCCAGCCGGTCATTTTGCACGTACGGAATGATGGACTGGGTACTCGACCACACTTCTCCGACGGTAAGCGCTTCGGGGTTTTCCGTTTTGTACACGTCGTGGAATTCCTCCAGAAATGCATATGTCTGACTCGTATTTTCCAGCAAAGGAGCGTCTTCGATCAGGTATTTGATCGCATCGAGCCGGTAACCGTCCACACCTTTGTCGAGCCAGAATTTCACGATGTTGAACATCTCTTCTTTCACCGGCGGATGCGTGTAGTTCAAATCCGGCATACCCTCCCAGAAAAGCCCGTAATAGTAATCGCCGTTTTTCGGATGCCAGGCCGTTCCGCCCAGCGGGCCGGGCGTACCCGGGTCGTTATCGGACCAGACGTACCAGTCGCGGTAACCGTTCTGATTGGCTGCCGATTGTGTAAACCAGGGATGCTGGCTCGATGAATGGTTCATCACCAGGTCGATGATCACTTTGATACCCCGCGCATGGGCTGCTGCCAGAAACGCCTCGAAACCTTCCATGGTGCCGTAATCAGGCTCCGTAGCATAGTAATCGGCTACGTCGTAACCGTGGTAACTGGGCGATTTCATCATCGGCATCAGCCAGATGCCCGTCACGCCGAGGTCGTCGTGCGTATCGGGGTTTCCATCGTTGAGGTAATCGAGTTTTTGGGTCAAACCCTCGAAATCGCCGATGCCGTCGCCGCTTTGATCATAAAAACTGCGGACAAAAACTTCGTAAAACACCGCGTCGTTCCACCAGTGCGTATTAAAATTATACACGGACGAAGGATTGCATGCGTCGCAGGTATTGAAACAATACACCGCCGGGGCCTCCGTACCTGAAGCGAAGTTCACTTTTCTGACTTGTAAGCCGTTGTCGCCCGGCTCGCTGCAAGTGCCTGATAAAGTTTCGGCATTGGCCGAAGCATTTCCGTTTACAAATACATATTCATATTCGCCAAAGGCCATGGTCAGTTCCAGTTCATAGGTGCCGTCGCCGTTGAAGTCCTGCATGGTCGTGCCGGCAGGGTCCCAGTTTTGTGCGAATCCGGCCGCCTGCTGAAAGTTGCCCATCACGTGCACGCCTTCCGGCGATACCGTTTGGTTCGACATATTGACTGAAAGCCGCAATTTTGAAATACAGCCATTGAACGGGTGCGCGGGAAGCACCAGCGCTACGTTCCCCACGGTCACTTCGCGGTTGTTATTATTGCCGACGGAGCAGTCGGAAGGCGGGTTTTCGTCCATGCCCCAGGCATTTCCGTTGATAAATTTGTACTCGTACGTGCCCGGCGGCAGCGAAACGGTGATTTCATAGATGTGATCGCCGTCCAGGTCCTGTACCAGCGTAGCACCGGGCGTCCAGTTGCTGCCGAGCCCGGCGACCGACTGAAACGAGCCTGCAATGTGCACGCCGCTGGCTGCCACCGTTTCGGCACTCATATTCACCCGAAAGGTGACGGAGGTTTGGCTTCGCAGGCTGGACCAACAAAAAAGCAGTAAAAATGTATGCAAAAGGTATGATTTCATATCGATATTGAAATTTTTGTAATATTCGATTGAAATGCCTTTACAGAGTACTTTTTTGGGAGGTGTTTTTTGACGGGATTGGGCGATTGGGTTGGTTTTGGATTGCCCGGATTCTAAAAACAGTAACCCAACATCAAATTAAGATTTAACAGGAGTGTAGGATCGATGTCATCGTTCGGCAAATACACTCCAATACCCGTTCCGATTTGGAGCGCCAGTCGCTGACCCAGTTTGAACTGATAACCGGGTTTCAAGCCCAATGAAAACAGTGTTTTGCTGTTCAATGAAAGTACCGCGTTATTCTTGTATTCGAGTAAGGAGATTCCCGGGGCAAAACCCAAGTAAAATCCATTCGTTGCAGATTTGGGATACCAGCGGCCTTCCGGTTCAAAAGAAATCAAGGTCAGTTGTTCGCTCAAAAGAATGATATCGTTCGTTCGTGTGTTTACACTCACCCCCAAGCCCAGGGTAAATTTACGGCTTATCTGGTGCTCGAATGCAGCGGATCCTCCGCCATAAGATTGAACCTCGGAACCCTGGCCTTCTTCCAGAATGGATAACAGGCTGCCGCCTAATTTTACAATGTTGATATTTTCCTGTGCATCTGCCTGGAAACGCAGGCTTGCAGCCAAAAGCAGGATAAAGTAAGTGTTAAACAATTTCATGATAGAACTCGGATTTTAAATGTTAGTGAAATGACCGGCAATGGGGCGGCCTTTGTATCTCGGGGCAAATGTGAAAGATTCCTGCGCCTAAAAAAAATACACTTTTTGTAGATTTTTTATGGATGGCTTGGGCGTAGATGGCTGGTGAAAGTCGCATTTTCCGCTCCGTTTTGTTTAAAATAGTGCGAAATTCGCGGTTTTACCCCCTTTTTATTCGTACTGTTTTCATCGTTTTTTTTTTCAGATACCTGAAGCGCATTTGAAATGTTGCACAAAAAACTACTAGAAATACTACCTCTGTTATCAAGAATGGAGCACCAGCGATGGAGGCTTTTTTTGCTTTCCCCTTTTTTTGTTCGTTCGGAATTTCCGCTTCGTCTGTACGATTATATGATGAACCCTGAGCCTGCTCCTGAGGCGATGCAGAAAGCGCTGGCATATCGGTATGTTTTTTCAGAAGCACCGACGGAGAAGCACTGGAGCGGCAAAATAGATTTGTTGAGTACGGAGTTGTTCGGGCTGCTAAAATCTTTTCTGGGTTTGCGGGCGGAAAACCCGGACGAGCGGGCCCAAAAGGATTTGCTCGTGCTGGCGCGGATGTACCGCAAGCATGGCCTGGGCGAGCGTTTCGATCAAACAATTGTGTCTTTAAGGAAATTTCAGGATCAGGAAACGGTCAAAGATGCCAACTTCTATCAGCGGCAATTTTTGATAGAAACGGAAGATCTGAAGAACCACCAACTATACAAGGGCCCCGGCAACATGCCACAATTGGACGCTTCCGAACATGCCGTCGAGCGCAGTTTTATCCTGCAAAAACTCGAACTGCTGATGGCGCATGCATTTCAAAACAAATACGTGGGCGTCAGAGAGAAGGACGATACGTTCGATTCAATCGTCCTGCGGGCCTGCGAAACGGGCCTGGCAGACGAATTGCCCCTGGCCAAACTCTATTGTCTGATTTTAAAGATTTGCGGGCAGCCCGATCAGGAGCAATACTTCCTGGAGTTTGAACGCTTGCTGGAGCTGCACAAAAAGGAACTTCCGCCCGAAAAACGGTACAGCCTGATGGCTTTTTACCGGATTTTTTGGCAACAACGATATTACCGACCTGCCGACCCGGTATCCAGCGAGCGCTTTTTTCAATTGTTCAAATCACATTTCGAACAAGGTTTTCTGGAGGTCGACGGCGGGAGCCTGCCGCCCAGTTTCCGCCTGGTGATCACCACAGCGCTCAAATGCGGACACCTGGATTGGGCGAAAAAAATGCTCGATCAACACGGGCCGGAGCAGTTGCGCGGCACCAAATACGCCGCAGAAATATACAGGTTGTTCTATGCGGAGTATTACTTCTACGCCGGCAATTTCGAAGCGGCTCTTCAACATTTGGCGTATCGCAATTTTGAGAACCCGGGTTTCATGCTGATAGCGGAGAGCCTGCTGATCAAGGTTTATTTCGAAACAGGAAATGAACTGCTTGGTTTTCGTATGAAAGCGTTTGAACAAAAGGTGCGTCGCATGCGCCTCAGTCCGGATTACAAAAACCTGGCGCTCAACTTTTTAAAATGTTTGCGGAAAATAGAAAAACATGGTTGGAGTAAAAATATCTCTCCTGCCGCCAAAATCAAATCGTTCATTGCCGGGACTCCGGCAATGATGGAACGGGAATGGCTGCTCGACAAATTAGAAAATGGCCCTGTACAACGGGGTATTTATTCGTGAACCATGTTTTGTTGTTGTGGCGATATAACTTAAGGTATCCCCATTCTTGTTCTTGATAAAAGGCAATTGGTGCCATTTCCCGCCGATACTTTGAATCTAGGTATTTCCGACGTTGAATTGATCTTAAATATCGTCAAATTTATGCTTTAAAATGTATCTCGATTCATTTCGTATTTACCTTTATTCTCTTCCACCCATTTACGGGCTATAATTATTTCCTCTTTTGTAAAACCGCCATATCTGAAATTCAAGGGGAATTTTTTTATAGATTTGCAATAAAGGTTTAAAATAAAAACCTCTGTTTCTGATCCTTCTTTTTCCGGCATTTTCATCCAATAATCACTAAATAAATATTTGTCAAACAATTCAATAATTTCAGGCTGTCGTATATACGATATTTCTTCTAATTCATGGAGTCCAAATTCAGATTTCTTTATTTTTTCAATACAGTAGTCTATTGACTCTTTTTGTCCTAAGCGCGCAAGTGCTAAGTGTGCTTCCCATTTTCTTTCATATTTTGAATTAGGTGAAATTAAACTTTTGAGTTTAGGAATTGACTTTTCGATGTCTAAAAAACCAACTAACAAAACTAAATCGTCATACGGCATATATTCTATGGGATGTGGATAATATGCATTGTAATCTTTTGTCAGCAAGTTCTGGATTTTCTCAATATCATCTGCATCAAACTCATTTTTATTGACTTTTTGCAAATTGTCAAGTGATATCTGACAAGCATATGAAGTGTTTAATGAATCGCCACAAGAATTAAGTAAGGATTTTATCATATTCTTACGGTCAATTAAAGATTTAGAACTTAAACCAACTCTGTAATAAGTATCATAAATTCTTCTTTGCAGATGTGGGTTAGGATTAGATTCATAAGGTTTTAATATTTGAACTACTTCATTAAATGTTTTTTGATAGAGTGTATTAAAATTTACCGGATATTCATTTTCTTCGTTAATGTGTTGATTAGTTATTGGATTTTGTAATTGTTGAGACTTACATGCAAACAATTCAAAGATAATAATCCAATAAAAATTTTTTAATTTAAACTTCATTTTATCATTATTTTTCACCTAAACCCTTCAATCTTTTTTCGCCTGATATGGCGATCATTGATGCTTTTCACCATCAAAACAAATCATACGTAATTCCAGACATGAATGTAAAGTGCTGATAGCCAATTCTACCCGGAATAATAGATTCTTCCTGATATCCAATACGCAGCAAGCGGCCTTCCAGCAATAAGCCCCAGCGTTTCCATTTTGGATTGCAACCCAGGCCCAGGCTCCAACCCGTTTGTACATCGGGTTTAACCGCATTCAGAAAAACAGCCGAACCTCCGTCGATTACGTCGTTGTAGGAATAATTATTTCCCTTTTCAAAACTGAAAACCGGTCCGGCAAAACCAAATACAGGAAATTCGATGCGTTTGCCCTGTAGAAATGTGTGCTGATATTCGGGCAATAAGGAATAGGAGTATTTTTCATTGTAAAGATTGCCCAGGACATAACTCGATACGCCCCCCATGCTTTCTTCCACTTCAAAAAATGTTCTATAGGCTTTGTAGTTTCCGTCCAGGCGGACATAAAAATTACGGAATACCTTTATTTTGACACCCACGCCCAATTGTACCGGCAATGTGTCAAAAAATGTGATCGTTTCACGGGAGAGGTATCCGGCGTCACTGTCCTTAATGCGGGCTTCACTAGCATTCACCCCTGCCTGTATTTGCAGTTGTATGCGCTGTGCCTGTACGTTGCCAACTGTCACAAGGAAAAAAGAGAGAATAAGCCATTTAGCGGTGACAGCCAGAGGCCTGGCGTCATTCGAAAGTTGATTTTGGGTGTGCATATTGTTTTAAGTTTTTTTTCTGCGACAAGATAAGGTAAGGGTCTTAACATAACAATATAAACACACATAAAAGCCCCGGTTTATTACTCTATAGACAGATGCGGGACACCTTGAACACGTGAGTAACAATGAAGAGACGCATTCAAACTACACCCTATAAAAGGCTCGGGAAGACCTGACAAGGCGGAAAGGACCTCAATCCACCCTCAATCCCGGCCCTACCACCTGCATATCATGCTCCGCAAAAACCTTCACAATCTCCTCTTTCGTCGGCCGGGTCGTCCACTTATCCGTCACTTTAAAAAAGTCCTCCATCTTTCCTGCCGGCGAATAAGAAACGATCATCTTTCCTTTTTCAGTCAACTGAATAAAAGCGTGTTGCACGTTTCTGGGCAGGAAAATCGTGTCGCCTTGTTTCATGGAGTATTTGTCGTCGCCCACCTGAAACAGGTATTCACCTTCCACCACATAAAACCATTCGTCCTGAAAAGGGTGGATGTGCAGCGGCGGGCCTCCGTTGGGAGTGAGGCCGGTTTGCTCGAACACCGCTATCTCGTTTTCCGTGTCGGAACCTGAAATTTTGATGTCCAAAGTATTGGAGGTGACACCTTTCATTTTGTAGTGCTCGCCAAACCGGGCTTCGCCTGCATTCACTTTAAAACCTTTACCCGTCCTCGAAACGAGGTTGGTTTTGATTTTCGCGAACAGAGAGAGCGGGAATACGGCAAGAGCAGTCAGGATAAATTTTCCTCGTTTCATTTTCATTTTGTTGGGTGAGTGGTTGAATTGGTTTCAGGGCGCATTAGTTAATAATCTCCCCTGTGTTATTGGCCAGTTTTTCCCGCCATTTCTGAATTTCTTCGGGTGTCTGCCGCACCCAATCCGTTGTTTCGCCCACAATTTTTAACGGCGCCAGGGAACGATACGAACGGGTTGGATTGCCGGGGAATTTTTTATCCGTAACATTCGGATCATTTTCAAAAGTACCTGTCGGTTCGACGATGTACACACGTTCAGGGCCATCGCCCTTCGCCAGAGCAGCGGCGAGTCCTGCACCATTCGCGAGGGCTGTGAAGTAAATATGGTTCATTTTGAGATCGGTTTTATAATTGGAACTGCCACCCGCCGTCAGCAAATCCCCCACCTGCAAATCCGCTTTCGTCCCGTGATAAAAGGGACCTTTATCGGAAGGGTTATCCTTCCAGGTGCTGGCGCGTTCGTAATTCTTTTTTGCGTTGTCCGGGTCGCCTGATTCGTCATAACATTTGGCAATGTTGAAATACAGCGCAGGGAAGGCACTTTTTACCGTATCGTCGTTAATTTTTAATGCGAAATCCAATGCCGTTTCGAGCCAGTGTAACCGGTCGGAAACATCTTTCTGGTGCCGGGCGACGTAATGGGCGGCCAGAAATTTTTCGAAGTCGTTGGTCGCTTCATGCCAGGCCTGAAGAAAAAAGGTACTACCTTCTTCGGGCTTGCCTTGTTCCTCCATGCTGATACCTTGAAGACAGAGTTGAACAACCTTGTTGCTTGGGTTGAATTCCATATTCCGATTGTTTTCAGGTGTCGGGTTAAATGATTGAGAAAGTAACGAAATAAAAACGTTTACTAAACTTCAAAAGTTTAGTAAACGTTTTTTACAACCCTCCTGCATAAAAAGCCTTTCGGCAGTCAGCAGGATCACCACTTTTGGCGGCTGCTACTCCACCACCACCTTCACACTTCCGCGGCCGTCTACGCTTACGATTTCCAGCGCATACACGCCCGCCGAAAGCCCAATACAATCCACGTCGATGATATATGCGCCGGAAGTCACGGAAACCGTGCGTACGATGCGGCCCATCGCATCCCACATCCGCAGCACACTTTCACCGCTCAGTGCCTGGCCGAAGCGCACTTGGAGGCGGTCATGCGCCGGATTCGGGAAAATGCCCATGGACAACGTATTCAGGTCGTTCGTGCCGACTGTGCAGTCGAAATTGGGGTTGTACACCACCAATTGGGAGAAAAAGTTCGTGCAGCCCGTGTTCAAATCGGTCACAAGCAGGCCGTAGGTGCCGTTTTGCAGGGCGCAGTAGCGGAAGCCCGTTTCGCCGGGAATGGCTTCGGCGCCGTTGTACCATTGCAGGCTGTAGTTGGCGGGCAGCGCCAGTGTATCGAACAGGCGCAAAGAGTTGTCGAAATTGGAAAAAGCGGGCGTTTCCGGCAGTGGGTAAATCGATACCGCTTTGGGTGCGGAAATGGCCGTACAGCCGTTGGCGTCGCTGATCTGCACCTGGTACGACCCCGATTCGGAGGGCTGGTACAAAAAGTCGGTGGCTTCGTCGATCGGATCGCCGTCGAGGAACCACTGGTTGCCCGCGCCGTAGGAGGACACCAGGACCAGTGAATCGGAACCCGCGCATGCCGTGAGGCCGTCGGGAGCGGTAATAGCGGGCGCAATTGGCGCCGGGTACACGATTACCGTATCCTGCGATTCGATTTCTTCCACAGGATGTTGAATATCAAGGATAACCGTCATGCCGCCGGCCACCAGCGTATCGCCGCTGAGGATGTTGAACGGCACTGTGCCGCAGTCGTCGTCGCTGCCTTTGAGGCCGCTGTCTTCATCGGCTATGAATACCGTATAGTTGCCTTCTCCTAGTTGCAGCCCGATCGGGAAGGTGTAGGGTAGGGGCGTGTTGTTGATCGCCGGGGAGGAGTTGAACAGCACTGTGCCGTTGGGCGCTTTAATGATCAGGTACAGGTCGGGCGAGCCCGCGCCGAGTTGGTCTACACATTCCACGTCCAGCACACGTACGCTGGCCAGGGTGTATCCCGCCGTATCCACTGTGGCGTGGTACGACACGTAATAAATACCCGGCTCGGTGTAGATGTGCGCAGGCGGGTTTTCGCCTTCAAAGCCGGTGTTGTCGCCGAAATCCCACACGTACGAGAAACCGTCGGCGCCGCCGGAAGGCACGTTGTTTTCGAACGTCACTTCGGTGCTGCCGCAACCAGTAAAGTTGGACATGGAAAATCCGTCGGTGACGCTCACCTTCGGCGCCACGTACATGCGCATGGGGAACGATTTTACCTGGGTCAGGAAGAGCACTGTGGCTTTCACGGTCACATTCAGCACAAACGAATCGGATTCGGTCGGTGTGCCGCAGATTTTAATACAGCCGTCGGTTTCGTCGGCCGTCTGAAATTCCCATTGGTTGGGCTCCCAGTAGAGTCCCTGCGGCAGTCCGTCGACGGATACGATCTCGATTTTGGAAATGGTGAGTCCGGGCGGCGTCACGCTGTCGAGCGCGGCTACCGGCGTGGTGGTTTTGGGCATCCGGAACGAAATGTCCTCGCTGTAGGGCTGGCCGTTCTGGCCGTCGGGAATGTTTTGCAGGAAAAGCGTGTCTTCGGGCAGGTTGGCCGGAAGGTTGGTCTGGCAGCCGGGGCAGCCGGATTGTGCGGTGAGGGTTTGGAAAAAGAGCAGGAAAGTGCAGGTGGAAAAGAGGTACAGCAGTCGCATAGACAACCGGGTTTTATTTGTGAAAAAATACGCTCCGCGGCGATGGGTCGGGATTACGGGTAAGAGGGAAGTAGGCGGGGAACGAACTTTTCAGAGGGGCGGGTTGGTTGGGTTGTAAGTTTATGGGTTTATGGGTTTATGGGTTTATGGTTGGTAAGGATTGTTTTGCACATGAAGAAATGCTATTGATTCCTAAAAGAACAAAGAAATCATCCCTTATCAACCATAAACCCATAAACCCATAAACCCATAAACCCATAAACTTATCTGGCAACCACCATCACCTTCGTCACCTTGCCTTCCTTGTTGCTCAGGCTGTAAAAATAGGTACCGTCGGCGAGGTTGCCGGCGTCGAAAGTGAACTGGTTATTGCCCTGGAACAGGCGAATGTTTTGCTGGTGCATACGTTTGCCGAGCAGGTCGAATACTTCAAACTGGAAATCGCCGGTGACGATGGATTCCACATCGATGGTCGTTTGCCCGCTAAACGGATTCGGCTGATTTTTGATGTCGATGATCTGGCTGTTCAGGTCGTACGCCGAAGAAGAGCAGTTGTTGGCGGCATTCAGCACCAGGAAATAACTGCCCGGCGCCACGGCGCCCGGGAACGTGATCGGAACAGGTCCGATAGAAGAGTTGATCGTCGCAGCGATGGCCAGGCTGAACGTATCAGCTACGTTGGCGGCCGTCGGGGTGCCGTACAGCAGGATACAACCCAGGGTGTTGGCGTTGAACACGCAGTTTGGCGGATCGCACAGGTACGTGATGCCGACCGGTTGTCCGGACACAGCGCCCGTAGTGGCGATCTGGGCGCTGGTGATCGGCAGGGTAAAACCCTGAAAAGTAAAGGAGGCCGGCACTTTCAGCGTAAAGGATTGCAGGTACGGTTGTCCGATACAGGCTTGTGCCAGGTCGTAAAACGGGTACGTATCCGTGACCGGCCGCGGGGCAATGATCACAGAGTCGTTTTGCAACACGGAAGAATCGCGCACGCAGGTTTGAGCCTGTACTGCGCTGATGCAAACCACAGTAAGCAGCAGGAGTAATACTTTTTTCATAGTTGAGTTGAAATTTGTGTGGAAATCGGTTGGGTTATGATTTAACGGCGGTGAATTTCCGGCGTAAAATTCATATTTTTTTTAAAAAATTGAACGAATGCCTAAAATAGTGAAACGCGGATTGCGCGGATGGATAGCGGATCACGCGGATCGCCCAGGAAAAAGTGGTATATTTTCACTATTTTCAATCGAAATCCGCGTGATCCGCTATCCATCCGCGAAATCCGTGTCACAGAAAACGGGGAACTGGCACAACACCAATTCCCCGTCGGGATATTTTAACAAAACAATAGCAAAAATCCTCCCCAATCGAGCGCTAATGACTTCGCACTGTCGACTTCAATCTTGCCTAAGCGCTCCATGACTTCGCACTTCGCACTGTCGACTTCGCACTGAATTACTTCCGTGCAGCGTCCACGATGGCTTTAAAAGTCGTCGGGTGGTTGAGGGCCAGGTCAGCCAGCGCTTTGCGGTTCAGGGTGATACCCTTTTGGTCGAGCGCGTGGATAAAGCGGCTGTAGTTGATACCCATTGGGCGGGTCGCGGCGTTGATACGGGCGATCCAGAGGCGGCGGTAGATACGTTTTTTGAATTTGCGGTCGCGGAACGCGTACTGCCAGCCTTTTTCAAGGGTGTTTTTTGCTACGGTGTAGACTTTGGAACGGGCGCCGAAGAAGCCGCGTGCGGCTAACATGATTCTTTTCCGGCGGGCGCGACTGGCCGGGTTGTTGGTTGCTCTTGGCATACTTTGTTTTTTTAGTGCGACTTCGGGACGGAGCGTATCCGTGCTTTTGCCAAAGTCCTCGTTAAAAAATAAGGTTTCCTGCGTTCAGGAAACGGAATCGGAAAAAACAGATCAGATCACCAGCAGGCGCTCGATGCGAGCGTGTTCGGTAACGTCGACGATGACGCTGCCGCGCAGGTGGCGTTTTTGTTTTTTCGTTTTCGTACTTGCGATGTGGCGCAATCTTGCACGGTTGCGCTTCACTTTCCCTGTACCGGTCACCGAGAATCGCTTCTTGGCGCTGGAGTGGGTCTTCATTTTCGGCATGATAAACGATTGTTAATTAAAAATGGAGCGCAAAGGTAAAACGTTACCCGGAAGCGCAAAATAAAATGTGAGAGATATTTTTTGAGGATATGAGGATGCGAGGACTTGACCATACCGTGTCGCATCCTCGTATCCTCAAATACTCATTAATCGTCCTTTTTCTTTGGAGAGCCTTTTTTCGGCGACAGGATGACGCTCATCCGTTTGCCTTCGAGGCGCGGCATCTGGTCGGCAGCGCCGTAGTCTTCCAGTTCCTTCATAAAGCGCAGCAGCAGCAGTTCGCCCCGGTCCTTGAACACGATAGCGCGGCCGCGGAACTGTACGTATGCTTTTACTTTGTTGCCTTCACCGAGGAAGCCCTTGGCGTGGCGCAGTTTGAAGTCGAAGTCGTGTTCGCCGGTTTCCGGACCGAAGCGGATCTCCTTGAGTTCCACCTTGGCGGCGTTGGCTTTCATCTCTTTTTCCTTCTTCTTTTTCTGGTAAAGGAACTTGTTATAGTCGGCGATGCGGACGACGGGCGGTTCCGCATTCGGCGTGATTTCGATCAGGTCGAGCCCGAGTTCTTCCGCCCACTTTTGCAGTTTGGAAGTCGGGAAAATGCCGTTTTCAACGGGATGCCCCGCTATTTCGCTGATTTCCGCCAGATTATCGCCCACAAGGCGCACCTCGGGTACGCGGATGAACTCATTGATGCGGTGTTCAGGCTGGTGTATGTGGCGCGCTGGGAACGGACGGCCGCCACCTGGGCGCGGGCCGGACGAGCCGGGGGGTTTAGGACGGTAAGGTTTAAATGCCAATTAAGATTCAATATTTGGTGAAAAAATAAAGGCGGGGACTGCGTGTTTGGGCCTGCCTTTGGGCAAAAGTGCCACAAAAATAACACATTTTGTGTGTGTAAGTTCTTTCAGGGGGATTTTTTTATTTTTGGGACAAACACGGGGGATTTTATTTAACCACAAGGGACACAAAGGGTTTTCACAAAGTGCACAAAAGTCGTATAGAATGCTGTTGAACCTTCTTGGTTAAAATAAAAACCACGGAGTCACGGAGGACACGGAGTTCGGCATCACGCGTTGTGCTCTTTGTGACTTAGTGGTTAAAAAAATAAAAACCACGGAGTCACGGAGGACACGGAGTTCGGCATCACGCGTTGTGCTCTTTGTGACTCAGTGGTTAAAAAAATAAAAACCACGGAGTCACGGAGGACACGGAGTTCGGCATCATAATCTCCCATTAATAACTCTCTTGACCCCATCCCTAAACAGATGGGTGTTAAAATTGATCAGCATCCCCAACTTACAATTTGACAATTTCAAATACGTAAGAATTTGAGCCATATGTATGTCTGTGAGAGAGGCCACTGATTTGATCTCGATTATAAACTTGTTTTCTACCATTAAATCAATTCGAAAGCCTGTTTCCAACTGTACTCCTTCATAGACGATTGGAAGCGGTTTTTGTTCTTCTACCAGTAAACCAGATCTTTCCAGTTCAAAGTGTAAACATACCTCATAAGCACTTTCAAGCAAACCCGGCCCAAGTGTGCGGTGAACCTTAAGGCCGGATTCAAAAACAATTCCTGCGATAGTATTTTCAGTCATGATTCAAAGATTATAAATGAGCGTTTCCCCACAAATATCTCACCCGTTTTTGTTTTAAAAAAATAAAATTTAAAACAATTTTTTGTGTTTAAAGCCCTACCTTCGCGCTACCCCGACACACATCCACCGGAACATGTACGCCGATATCATCCTGCCCCTCGCCCTGCCCAAACGCACCTACACCTACTCCGTACCCGAGTCGGTGCGCTCGCTCGTGCAGCCCGGCGTACGCGTGGAAGTACAGTTCGGCCGCAGCAAACTGTATAGCGGACTGGTGTCTAGAGTGCACTCCGAAGTGCCTGATTATCAGGTAAAAGCGATCGTTTCCGTGCTCGATGAAATCAGCGTCGTCACGCCGCGGCAGTTCCAGTTGTGGGACTGGATCGCCGATTATTACTGCTGCACCCTCGGCGAAGTCATGTCTGCCGCTTTGCCAGGGCACCTGAAACTGACCAGCGAAACCCGGCTCGTTTTCAGCAACGTTTTCGGTGACGATTTCACCACACTCGACAACGACGAATACCTCATCACGGAAGCCCTGCAAATCCAGCAGGAAATTACAGTGGACGACGCCCGGAAAATTCTCAACAAAAAGACGGTTTTTCCGGTCATCCAGCGCCTGCTGACGAAGGGTGTTTTGTTCCTCCGCGAAGATTTGCAGGAGAAGTTCAAGGCGCGGAAAGTGTCAGCCGTCCGCTTCGCCGAACCCTACCACACCCAGCGGGATCTGCTGCGCGAAGTGATGAAGGATCTGCACAGCAAGGAACGCCAACTGGAAATCCTGATGGCGTTTCTCACGCTGGAAAAAAAGCAGCCGTTCGTGCGCAAACAGGAGTTGCTGTACAAGGCCGACGTGTCTGAATCTTCGCTGAATACCCTGTTCAAAAAAGGTATTCTGGTAAAATACGACCTGGAAGTAAGCCGCCTGAGCGGCTACGAAGACGAACTGGTAGAAGTGGACGCACTCTCTGAACAACAAACGCAGGCGCTGTCTGAACTCGCCGTCCAACTCCCCGAAAAGAAAGTGGTGCTCCTCTACGGTGTCACCGGTAGCGGCAAAACGCGCGTTTACGTCGAAATGATCCGCGACGTGATGCGGCAGGGCGGACAAGTGCTGTACCTGCTCCCGGAAATTGCCCTCACTACCCAGATCATTCACCGCCTGCAAAAGGTGTTCGGCAACGAAGTGAGCGTGTACCATTCCAAAGTGAACACCCAGGAACGGGTGGAAGTGTGGAAAGCCGCCGTTTCCGGAAAACCGGTGATCCTGGCGGCCCGCAGCGGCCTGTTTCTGCCGTTTCAGAACCTGCAACTGATCATTGTCGACGAGGAGCACGACAATTCTTTTAAACAATACGACCCCGCGCCGCGCTACCATGCCCGCGATACCGCCATTTACCTCGCGCATTTGTACGGCGCAAAGGTGGTGCTCGGCACCGCTACGCCGTCCATCGAATCGTGGCACAACGCCCAAACCGGCAAATACGGCCTCGTGGAAATGCCGAAACGATTCGGCGGACTCGAACTGCCTGAAATACAAACGGTCGACCTGCGCGAGCAGATGAAAACCAAGCAGATGCAGAGCATTTTCGCCACGCCGCTGATCGAAAGTCTGCAACTCGCTATCGAAAAAGGAGAACAGGCCATTCTTTTTCAGAATCGCCGCGGCTACTCGCCCATGCTGGAGTGCCAGGTGTGCGGCTGGAATGCCCAGTGCAAGCATTGCGACGTGAGCCTCACGTACCACAAATTCAGCAACCGCCTGCGCTGCCACTACTGCGGCTACACGCAGGAACCTGCGTCGGTATGCCCGGCCTGCGGCAGCGGCAAAATCACCCTGCGCGGTTTCGGTACCGAAAAGATCGAGGACGAACTGAAACTCTTCCTGCCCAATGCCCGCGTCGGACGTATGGACCTCGACACGGCTGGTTCCAAAAACAACCTGACTGCCCTGCTCAACGACTTTGAAGAACGCCGGCTGGATATCCTCGTTGGCACCCAAATGGTCACCAAAGGCCTCGATTTCGATAACGTAGCGCTGGTAGGTGTGCTCGGCGCCGATCAGTTGACCAAATTTCCCGATTTCCGCTCCGGCGAACGCGCATTCCAGTTGCTCACGCAGGTAGCCGGCCGGGCAGGTCGCAAACTCAAACGCGGCTCGGTACTTATTCAGGCTTTCGATCCGAAACACCCGGTTTTACAGGAAGTGCTGCTCGGCGATTTCCGCGGCTTCGCTGACCGCGAACTGAAGGAACGCCATGAATTTCATTACCCGCCGTTTTACCGGCTCATTGCGATTCAACTTCGACACAAAGACCCGAAAGTAGTGCACGAAGCAGCAGCAGAATTTGGTAAAATGCTCCGCAGATCGCTCGGCGACCGTGTGCTCGGCCCTGTGCTGCCCAACATCGCCCGCATCCGTGGCTACTATGCCGAGGATATTTTGCTGAAACTGGAAAAATCGGCGCCGCTGCTGAAAGATTCGAAAGGTTTGATCCGGTATTCTACGGAGATATTGACCGGGAAATCGGGGTTCGGGCAGGTACAGGTGGTGGTGGATGTGGACCCGATGTGAGTGGGGGTTTGAACAGGAATTTTAGGATTAGAAGGATTCCCGTTTCGAGTACAGTTGAACAGGATTTTGAGGATTAGAAAGGATTAGAAGGATTCCCGTTTCGAGTACAGTTGAACAGGATTTTGAGGATTAGAAAGGATTAGAAGGATTCCCGTTTCGAGTACACATTAAAAGGATTTGCCAGGGAGTGGGTTGATATTTCCAATCCTGAAAATCTTTTCAATATGT
>JAKQJD010000160.1 GCA_029561355.1 Bacteroidota bacterium
CCCCACCCGCGGTATCAGCGACGCCACGCTCGACAAACTCAGCGGCCTGGCCGGCGCCCACAACGTCACCATGTGGGAGGCCATGATGCTGCCAAATCTCGACATCACCGACCGCGCCCGCAAATCGCTGGCAACGTTCCGCCACATGGTGGAGGACTGGCAGCGCCGTGCCGACACGGAATCGGCCTTCCGGCTGGCTTCGGAAATCCTGCGTAAATCGGGCCTGTTCGATATGCTGAAAGGTGATACCAGCCCCGAAGGTATCGGCCGCCTCGAAAACGTGAACGCCGTGCTCGACGCCATTTCCGAATTTACGGACAATGCGCCCGCCTCTTCGACGGAAGCGGTGCTGCCCGATTCCGACGGCATCGACATGGGGCATTCGCTGGCCGCTTACCTGCAAACGATCACCCTGCTGACCGACGCCGACGAGAAAAACGACTCGGGCGACCATATCACGCTGATGAGCGTACACGCTGCCAAGGGCCTCGAATACCGCAGTATTTTCGTGACAGGTATGGAAGAGAACCTGTTTCCTTCCTTTATGTCGATGGAAGACGCCAACGGCCTCGACGAGGAACGCCGCCTGTTTTACGTGGCTATTACCCGTGCCAAGGAATTCCTCACGATCTCATTCGCCCTCAACCGTTACCGTTTTGGGCAGATCCGGGTAAGCGAACCTTCGCGTTTCCTGGAAGAAATAGGCATGGAACATTTCGAATTTCTCGGTGGCATCGGGCAGGCCCGCGGACAGGCGCCCGGCAAGGAAATTGCCCCGGCACGCGCCAGTATCAGCGGCAATTTCGCGTCGCCCCGGCTGCGGCAGGCCAAAAGCGCCTCCCCCATGCAGGCGCCCGCCGATTTTAAAATATCGCCGCCGGAAGACATTGTGCCCGGCGTGACGGTATTGCACCTGAAATTTGGAGAAGGAAAGGTCAGCCACGTGGAAGGCCCCAAAGACAATAAGGTGGCTACCATACAGTTCAAAAACGACGATATGGACGAGCGGCGGATTGTGCTGAAGTTTGCAAAACTGCAGGTGATGTAGGTTATTAGTTATCAGTTATTAGTTATCAGGGTGGGGTAAGGGAGCATTCGCACAATACCTTGACTGCCCGTGTAGAGTGGCAAAGGCATTGTGCGAATGCTCCCTTACCCCACCCTGATAACTAATAACTGATAACTAATAACTATTTCAGGAGCCGCAGTAGGTATTCCCCATATCCGCTCTTCAAATACTTGTGCCCCAGGCGTTCCAGGCCTGCGTCATCGATAAAACCCATTTCCCAGGCCGTTTCCTCGATACAGCCGATTTTCAGGCCCTGCCGGTCTTCGATAGTTTCGATGAACTGTCCGGCCTGCATCAGGCTTTTGTGCGTGCCGGTATCGAGCCAGGCATAGCCACGGCCCATGGCCTGCACCTTCAGCCGGCCCTGGGCCAGGTAAATGCGGTTCACGTCGGTGATCTCGTATTCGCCGCGCGGGCTCGGTTGCAGATTCCGCGCGATTTCCACCACACTGTTGTCGTAAAAATAAATGCCCGGCACCGCGTAATTGCTTTTGGGCTGCGCGGGCTTTTCTTCGATGCTGAGGGCTTTGAAATTCTGATCGAATTCCACCACGCCGTAGCGTTCCGGGTCGGCCACCTGATAGGCGAAAATGATGCCGCCGTCGGGGTCGGAGCAGGCGCGCAGCATTTCACCCAGCCCTGCGCCGTAAAAAATGTTGTCGCCGAGGATCAGGGAAGCCGAATCGCTGCCGATAAATGGCGCTCCGAGCACGAAGGCCTGTGCCAGTCCGTTGGGTTCGTGCTGTTCCACGTAAGAGAAATTCATGCCCAGTTCGTGCCCGTCGCCGAAGAGTTTCCGGAAATTGGGCAGGTCGGCGGGCGTGGAAATAATGAGCACGTCGCGGATACCCGCCAACATGAGTGTCGACAACGGATAATAAATCATCGGCTTGTCGTACACCGGCATGAGTTGTTTGCTCACAGCCAGGGTAAGCGGATAGAGCCGGGTGCCGAGACCGCCGGCGAGAATGATACCTTTCATAATCTGGAATATTCGGTTTGGAAGCGCAAAAAAAGGGATATTTTTTGGATGTTTGTTCCGGGATGTTTGAGCATCCCCAAATCCCAGGTCATTGTTTAACCATTTGAATCAAAGTCCATGCCATTGAAAACGGAAGATTTCACCGCAGTAGCCGCCCCCGCTCTCGAAAAAATACGCGCCCGCTACGGCAAAAACATGCCCGAAGTATCCGACGTGCGCGACGCTCAGGGCAACCAATATGTCAATCTGGTGCAGGAAGGCGGCGGCGTGCTCGGCGTAGCCCTGCTCGGCTACACCTACGTGCTCGAGCAAATGGGCATCCGATTTATGAAAATGGCGGGCACCAGCGCCGGCGCCATCAATACCATGCTCATGACCTGCGTGGGGCCGAAAGAAGAACCCAAAGCGCTCAAAGTACTGGAGCACGTCAACAAAAAGCCGCTGTTCGATTTCGTGGACGGCAACGCTACGGCCCGAACGATGATCCGGCGGCTCATCACCTCGAAAGGTTATGTGAACCGGCTGGTCAAACTGATCGGTGCTGCGCTGATTACCTTCGTCATTGCGGTGCCCGTACTAACGTTTTCGATCGGAAAAGGCGGTTACGACTGGCTGCTCTGGCTCTCGCTTTTGCTCACATTGGCATCGGGTGGCTTTATCGTTTACCTGATCTGGTGGCTGCTGTCGAACCGCCGCAAATTTTACCGCTCCGAATTCGGTATCAATCCCGGCCAGAATTTCGAACAATGGATGGCCGATATCCTGGCGCAATACGACATCCGCAACCTCAACGACCTGCGCGCGCACATCTCCAAAGTGCCCGAGGGTGGTTTCCGCCTCGCACGGCCCGAGCCCGGTGCGAACATCGACGACCTCAACAAGCCCGTACTGGAAGATTTCCTCAGCATCGTCACTTCTGACCTCACCAACCGCATGAAAGTGGAATTTCCGCGTATGTGGTCGCTGTACTGGGACGATCCGGCCAAGGTGAGCCCGGCGTTTTTCGTGCGCGCTTCCATGGCCGTGCCGTTTTTCTTCCGCCCCTTCATCGTGCGCGACATCGCGCCCGACCGGGTGCTGCCCGCCTGGGGGCAGTTTATCGGCGTGGAAGACATGGCGCGTATTCCTGCCATCACGCATTTTGTCGACGGCGGCATGATCTCCAATTTCCCGATCAACGTGTTTTTTAACCCGAAAGTGGCCAAACCGCGGCTCCCGACCTTCGGCATCATGCTCGGCAGCAGCGACGACGAACCGGCTTCGGAATACAAAACGCTGGGCGGCTTCGCAGGCGCCATGATCAGCACCCTGCGCTCGCACTACGACAAGGAATTTCTGCTGAAAAACGCTGATTTCAACCGCACCATCGGCCGCGTCGACGTGAAGGGCATCAACTGGCTGAATTTCAATATTTCCGACAAGGAAAAACTGGAACTGTTCAAACGCGGCGCAGATGCGGCGGCGCGGTTTTTCCTGGGGCCGGACCCGAAACCGGGTGAGGAAGGACTGGAAAGCACGGGAGGGTTCAACTGGGAATATTATAAAGTGCAGCGGGCGGAAACGAAGCGGAAGTTGGAAGAGTAGCGCCGACGCCCTGGTTCGGCGGGGTGACCTGTTCTAACTGACGGTCAAATAGGTTGTTTTAACCGCCTAATACGTTTTCCAGGCCGCCGAACCCGTAGTACAGACCGTCTAATACGTTCATTTGACCGTCAGATACGTGTTTTATGTATCCAGATACGTTGCCGATCCATTCAGATGGGTAAAAGACCTATCTGACGGTCAAATGAACGTATTAGAATAGGTAGCCGACGTATCCAGACAGGTAGTACAACCTATCCGGATAGATAAAAGACCTATCTGACGGTCAAACGGACGTATTAGACGGTCCAGTTTACGTAGTGGTGGCATGAGGAATACAAACAACAAGGCGTTTTTTGTCCGTGACGGACAAAAAACGCCTTGTTGTTTGTATTCCTCATGCCACCACTAAGCCATTCAGGCGCTACTACAGCACCTTCAGCAGCTCCTCTTCCAGATTATTCCGCGGATTTACCGCCACAATCTTCCCGTCCCGTCCGATCAGGAACGTTTTCGGAATGGCCCGAACGCCATAAGTGGCTGCCGGAGCGCTGTCCCACCATTTCAGGTCGCTCACGTGGTTGTCCCACAGGAGCCCGTCCTGTTTGATGGCCTGGATCCATTTATCCTTGCCTTCGGGGCGGTCGAGCGATACGCTGAACACGTCGAAGCCTTTGGCTTTGTATTTATTGTAGGTTTCCACCACGTGCGGGTTGGCTTTGCGGCAGGGACCGCACCAGGAAGCCCAGAAGTCGAGCAGCACCACTTTGCCTTTCAGGGAAGACAGGGAGTGCGTTTTACCGTCGGGACCGGCGAGGCTGATCTCCGGAGCGGGCATACCCACTTTGATGACTTCGTCGGCGTATTGCTGGGCAGATTGTTTTTCGATGTCCGACACCATTTTAGCGAAATCGGCGGCGTATTTGGTATTCGGCATGGCGGCCGTCAGGCTGGTATTGGCCGAGCGAAAATCGTCCATGAACGCACCCGGATTCTGGCCCAGTACCTGCGTGGTCAGGAATGCTTTCATGAGTGGGTTGCAGCCTTTGTCGATGACGAGGCGGGCTTCATCCGCACTTTTCACCTGGCTTTTCAGCAGACCCTGAATGATATCGGAGTAGCAGGTGAAGGTAGGCGAACCGGTCACTTTTACTTCCAGGCGGTCGATGGTTTTCAAGTCGCCCTTCACTTCCACCACATTTTCGGAGCCGTCGAGCATAAAAAACATTTTTTTCGCGCCGATGGTCAGGCGGTACAGGCCGGGCTCGAAGGCTTTCTCCTGTTTGAGTTCGAAAGCGCCGGAGCCGTCGCAGGTAACACGGCCCAGGGCGATATTGGAACGGTCGAAATGCGCCTGTTCCAGCATCACCTGCAGGTTGGAAGCGCCTTCGATGGCGCCTTTGATAGCGTGGCCGCTCTGACCGTTGCAGGCATAAAAAATCGCCAGCGCGGGCAGGAGCAGGAGGAGGAATGATATTTTTTTCATAAAAAATTGATTTGCAATATATTGTGTTGGGAGTTTGAGGATTTAAGATTTAAGATTACATGATTTTAGATTTAAGAAGGAGGGCATCCCGAATAAATCTTAAATCTAAAATCATGTAATCATGTAATCTTAAATCCTCAGTTCATAATTTCTTCCAAAACGCTCGTGTACGTCCGTTTCCAGCCGCTCACTTCGCCCCAGGATTCGCCGTCGATGTGCACTTCGTTTCCTGACACGGTACCGAGCGCTTCGAACGGTGCGTTTTCAGCCTGCAAAAAACGTTCGAAAGCGTCAACTTGTTCTGTCCGCACGGAGACGATTATGCGACTTTGCGCTTCTCCGAACAGCCAGGCATCCTTGCGAACGCCCGGATTGGAACGCACCTCGAAGCCCAGACCACCCGGCATAGCGCTTTCCAGCAGGGCAGCGAACACGCCGCCGTCGGAAATGTCATGCGCCGATTGCAGGAGTTGCAAGCCGATGGCTTTTTTTACGGTTTGCTGGATAAAATATTCTTCTTCGAGGTCGAAATGCGGGCAGGTGCTGTGTTCGATCTGCTTCACGGTGCGCAGGTATTCGCTGCTGCCGAGGTCGTCGTGGCTGGTACCGATCATATAAATCCGGTCGCCTTCGTTTTTAAAATGCAGCGTCATCATCTGCGTGTAGTCGTCGAGCAGACCGAGCATGCCGATGGTGGGCGTGGGGTACACCGGAATGACTTCTCCGTTGCGGGTGTACTGGTTGTAAAAACTCACATTGCCGCCCGTCACCGGCGTTTCGAATTTCCGGCAGGCCTCGCCCATGCCGCGGATGGCTTCGGCAAACTGGTAGTACACCTCCGGGTTGTACGGGTTGCCAAAATTGAGGCAGTTCGTGATGGCCACCGGTTCGCCGCCGGCGCATACGATGTTGCGGGCCGCTTCGGCCACGGCGATCATGGCGCCGCGGTAAGGATCGGCGTACACGTAGGCTGCATTGCAGTCAGTCGTGAGCGCTATGGCCTTTTCCGTGCCTTTCACGTACACCACAGCCGCGTCGCTGGGGCGGTTGGTAGTCATGGTACCGGTGCGCACCATGCTGTCGTACTGGCGGGTGATCCAGTTTTTGGAAGCCAGGTTGGGCGAATGCCAGAGTTTATCGGCGGCTTCGCGGTAGTTATCGGGTTGCGGAATGCTATTCGGGTTGTATAAACGGATTTTCTTTAAATATTCCGGTTCGCGTTGTTCCCGCACGTACACCGGCGCCGTGCCGCCAAGCACGAGATTTTCTGCCTGCACGTTGGCTACCAGTTCCCCTTCGTAGTAGTATTCAAGTTGGCCGCCCTCGGTGGTGACGCCGATTTCGGCGCAAGGCAGGTCCCATTTATCAAAAACGGCCAGAATTTCCGATTCCCGGCCCGGTTCGCATACGATCAGCATACGTTCCTGGCTTTCGGACAGCAGAATTTCCCAGGCTTTCATATTGGACTGGCGCGTGGGCACTTTCGAGAGGTCGATGCGCATGCCGCAGCCGGCTTTGGCGCTCATTTCGGAGGTGGAGCAGGTGATGCCTGCTGCGCCCATGTCCTGCATGCCTACGATCGCGCCGGTTTTGATGGCTTCGAGGCTGGCTTCGAGCAGGAGTTTTTCCTGGAACGGGTCGCCTACCTGTACAGCCGGCAGGTCTTCGTGCGAATCTTCGGAGAGGTCGGCGCTGGCGAACGTGGCGCCGTGGATGCCGTCTTTACCCGTGGAAGAGCCGACGATGAACACCGGATTGCCCGGGCCGCCGGCTGTAGCGCTCACCGTTTCACCGGCTTTTACGATGCCTGCCGACATGGCGTTCACCAGAATATCGTGGTTGTAGCAGGGCATGAAATACACCTCGCCGCCTACGGTGGGTACGCCGAAGCAGTTGCCGTAGTCGCCGATGCCTTTCACCACACCGGCGATGAGGCGTTTCATACGCGGGTTGTCGGGTACGCCGAAACGCAGCGAGTTGAGCGCTGCAATGGGCCGCGCGCCCATGGTAAAAATATCACGGTGAATGCCGCCCACGCCCGTTGCCGCGCCCTGGTAAGGTTCGATAGCGGAGGGGTGGTTGTGGCTTTCGATCTTAAACGCGCAACCGAGGCCGTCGCCGATGTCGACCAGACCGGCATTTTCTTCCCCTGCGCCGACGAGCAGGCGCTTGCCGCTGCGGGGCAGGGTTTTGAGTTGCAGGATGGAATTTTTGTAGGAACAGTGTTCGCTCCACATCACCGAGTAGATGCTCAGTTCGGTGAAATTGGGCACGCGGCCCATGATCTCCTTGATTTTTTCAAATTCATCGGCGGTAATGCCGAGGTTTTTGGCTGTTTCGACCGTTGGTAGTGCTTCCACTGTTTTTCAAAAAAATTGGACCGGGTGAAAAGAAGCCGCAAAGGTAGGAATGGGAACGCGGATTTTGACCGCTGATTCTAATCATGAAATGAATTAGATAAATTTGATTTGGAAAATGTAACAGCCGTTCCTTACCGGCAGATGTAAATCATGTTAATCAAAAAAATCACCTGAAAATCACAGTCCCCCCCCAGCGACCGGCCGGGGGTGTCGCATAAGTAATTATGTAACAGGTTCCAGAACGCGATTAAGCGCGCTTGACGTCCATTGCATTCATGCCTTTTTTACCACGGGTAGTCTCGAAAGTGACAGTATCTCCTTCGCGAATTTCATCGACGAGGCCAGATACGTGTACGAAAATTTCTTCCTTGGTGTTGTTGTCAACGATGAAACCAAAACCTTTGGTCGAGTTGAAAAATTTAACTGTGCCGGAATTCATTTTAAAAAAAAATTGAAATAAAAAATTGGGTGGTACGGTCCGAAAACCTGAATAATATACGATTTTCAGCAGCAGAAAATTGTCCTGCGATGGGCCCCCGAACAAGCGGACAACTATTCCAGTTCCCCGGACGTTATCCTACGCTCACAGGTCCGGGCTTGTTTTTTGTCTATTTTACCGGATTTGGCGTATCAAAATAGTACTTTTGCGGTCTTTATTCCGTCCAATACCAACCATCCTTTCTGTTTAATTTTTTTCCATTCAAATTTCAATTTTAACATGATTTTGAAAAAATGTGTTGTGGCAGCCGCTTTATGCCTGCCATTTCTTA
>JAKQJD010000194.1 GCA_029561355.1 Bacteroidota bacterium
CAGGTGCTGGAAAAGCATTTCCGGCTGACGGCTTGAAAATCATTCCACCACCACCACCAGTTTCCTCGCTCCCGACACCGCCATGCGCGTCACTGTTCGCACCCCGTACGGCGTCAGGTTAGCAATCTCTTTCCAGTCCGCCTCCCTTCCCGGCTTGTACTGATACAGGCGCGGGCCACTTCCTGTCACGTACGACCCATCGGACAAAATGGCAAAATCCTCGATGCCCGGCGGTATTTTGATCACGATGTCCTGCTTGCCCGTGGCGGGGTCCCAGGTTTTCAGAAACCAGGTTTGTTCGGTGGTTTTGGAAATGAACGCCAGTTGGCCGCGCGGCGTCCGCAGCAGGCAACGGCCGATGTTGGAAGAGATGCGCTGCATTTTTTGTCCGCGCAAACCAGCAACCTGGAGCGTATGCGGGCCGCCGTTTTCCCCTACAATAAAAAATGCAACGAGCGTATCGCGCAGCCAGCAGTGGTACCCTACGCCGTAAATGCGCGAAAATTCGGGGCGCCCGTTGTCGGAGCGGTCGAGCGGAAAAGACCAGAGCCGCTGGGCACCGTCTTCTTCCACACGAACGCAGGAAAAACGTTTGCCGCCGGGCATCAGCGTGGGCGAGTATTCTGCGGTGAGCGGCGTGGCGGTCACCTTGGTGTACGCTTGCAGGCCCAGGTCGAGCGACAGGATATCTGTTTGCGTGGTGTCGCCCAGCGATTGGGAAACGATGTATAACTCATTGTCGGAGATGAAGTTAGGCTGGTTGTTGTACCCGCGCGGATTAAATTTGGTCAGAAAACGCGGCGCGGCGGGAATCCACACGCTGTCGGCACTTTGCGTGAGGGAAAACAGTACGAGGTCGTGGTGTTCGAGGCGCTGTGCAAGGGCGGGGGCCAGATTGCCTGCAAGAAGAATGGCTGCAAGAAGTTTTTTCATGGTCTGTTTTTAAAAACAAATCTAAGTGCTTTCGGGAACGTAGAAGGATGGGAAAACGGATGAAACGAATTTTTGCGGATAATAACGGATGTACGATTTTTTCGACGTTCCCGTCGTAGGTCAAAATAAACTACGGAGTCACGGAGCACACTACGCGTTGTGTCCTCCGTGACTCCGTGGTTTTTTTTGAACAGGCGAAAGTACCATCCACGGTCATTTTCTGCCAGAAATCCGTTTTTACAGCCCTTTTCCTGTTTTTTATCCCAAATAATTTGCATTAATTCTCAGGAATTTGTACTACCTTTGCGCCCGCTTTTAACCAAAGCGCGGACACCGATCCCGTCCTTAAGTGGGATCAAAACAATTTTACTAAAGCATTCCCCCAGAGAACCAGTCCTTTTTATTATGTTAGAAGAAGAAAAAGATCTCAACAACGAACAGGAAGAAGTAAACACTCCCGCTGAGGAAACTACAGAGGAGACGCCTGCCGTGACAAACGAAGCGGAAGTTGTTGCAGAAACAACCGAAGAAGCGCCCGTCGCAGTAGAAGAACCTGTAGTTGTTCCGGAACCTGCTGTAGAAGCGCCTGCTGTCGTGGAAGAACCTGTAGTTGTTCCAGAACCGGCGGAAGAAGCACCAGCAGTAGTAGCAGCAGCGGAAGTTGCAGAACCGGTAGCAGCGGTTGAACCGCCTGCCGAAGAAGCAGTCCCTGTTGTAGTAGCGGAAGAAAAACCCGCTCCGGCTCCTAAAAAAGCCGCAGCCCCTGTGGTAGAAGAAGAGGAAGACGACCTGGAAATGCCTGATTTGGAACCGGTGCAATCCGGTGGCGCCCACGACGACTTCAACTGGGCTATGGACAAACGTGGTGCTATCGCCTACACACCGGCCGATAAAGCAACGCTCCTGAAACAGTACGACGCAACGCTGAAAAGCGTTACCGAAAACGAAATCATCCGCGGCCGCGTCAGCGCCATCAGCGGTGGCGACGTGGTACTCGACATCAACTACAAAAGTGACGGACTCATTCCATTGAGCGAATTCCGCGATACGCCGGGTCTTGTACAGGGCGACGAAGTGGAAGTATACGTGGAAAGCCAGGAAGACAGCCAGGGCCAACTGGGTCTGTCGCGCCGCAAAGCGAAAATCCTGCGCGCCTGGGAAAGCATCGTTGACTCGTTCAAAAACGGCACGATCATCCGCGGTACCGTTATCAGCAAAACCAAAGGCGGCCTGATCGTCGATTGCAATGGTCTGGAAACATTCCTGCCCGGTTCGCAAATCGACATCAAACCGGTTATCGACTACGATCAGTACGTTGGTAAAGTGATGGAATTCAAAGTGGTGAAAGTCAACGAGCAAATCAAAAATGCCGTTGTGAGCCACAAAGCCCTGATCGAAAGCGATCTGGCAGAACAACGCGAACAGATCCTCGGCAGCCTCGACAAAGGCCAGGTACTCGAAGGTATCGTGAAGAACATCACCGATTTCGGTGCGTTCCTCGACCTCGGCGGCGTCGACGGCCTGCTCTACATCACGGATATTAGCTGGGGCCGTATCGGTCACCCGAGCGAACTGTTGTCGCTCAACCAGCGTATCAACGTGGTGGTGCTCGACTTTGACGAAAACAAAAAGCGTATCAGCCTCGGCCTGAAACAACTTACCCCGCATCCGTGGGAAGTGCTGTCTTCGGAAGTCGTTGAAGGTTCTATCGTTAAAGGCAAAATCGTCAACATCGAAGATTACGGCGCTTTCGTTGAAATTCAACCGGGCGTAGAAGGTCTGATCCACATCAGCGAGATCACCTGGGGTAACCAAAGCATCAACGCCAAGGAATACTTCAAAATGGGCCAGGAAGTGGAAGCACGCGTCGTAACCATCGACCGCAGCGACCGCAAAATGTCGCTCTCGATCAAACAACTGACTGCAGATCCGTGGAGCGAAATTTCCGACCGTTTCCCGATCGGAAGCCGCTACACCGGCACGGTGAAAAATATCACCAACTACGGCATCTTCGTCGAACTGAGCGAAGGCGTGGGTGGCATGGTTCACATCAGCGACCTGAGCTGGACCAAACGCTACGCACACCCGAGCGAATTCACGAAAGTGGGTAGCCCGCTGGAAGTAATCGTGCTCGATATCGACAAAGACAAACGGCAGATCAGCCTGGGTCACAAACAGACGCAGGAAAATCCATGGGATGGTTTTGAAGAACTCTTCCCCGTTGGTTCTTACCATGAAGCGACCGCTATGAAACGCGACGACAAAGGCGCAACGTTCCAGTTGCCGCACGGCCTCGAAGCTTTCGCACCGGCTAAACACATCCGCAAGGAAGACGGCCAGCCCGTTAATCCAGGCGATGTCGTTACGGTGAAAGTGATCGAATTCAACAAAGAAGATCGCCGTATCCTGGTATCGCACACGCGTTACCTCGAGGATCTGAAACACAAAGCGGAATCCTCTGTGCGCGCCGAACGTTCGAAAGAAGACGGTGAACAACGTACAGCGATTGCCGACGTACAGCAAAAAGTAGAAAAAGAAACACTGGGCGATCTGGCTGCCCTGGCTGCTCTGAAAGAGTCGCTGGAGAAATAAGCAACGCAGATTCCGCTGATTGTCAGCGGGTTTGCGCGGATTTTTGCCGCAGGTTTTTTTGAAGGAATATGGGCCGTCTCCGGTTGGGGGCGGCCCTTTTTTGTGTTTGGTATTTCATGTTTGGGGAAATCGGCGCCGAAACACCAAACACGATACACTACACACGCTTTTAGCCAAACTGCTTGGGCTTTCGTTTTTCCGCCGCCAGTTCCGCTATTTCGCTCATGCGCTTCTGCCTGGTTTCCGGCCGTTTGGCGAGTATGAGCCATTGCAAAATACTTTTCCTGACAGATTTGCTTAAACTTAAAAAGTAATCCAGCGAACCGGGTCTTGCCTGGAATCCCGCTTCCAGGTCCGCAGGTATGGTCAAGTCTTCCACCTCGTCCAGCGTTTCCCACGAACCGTTTCGTTTGGCTCTTTCGATGCTTTCGTAACCTGCGGGCGCCATCAGTCCTTCGTCAATCAGTCGCCGGACCTTTTCCTTGTTGATCTTCGACCACACACTTTTGGGCTTTCGCCGGGTGAAAAACTGTATAAACGTTTCGTGGTCCACCGTTTTCCGGGTGCTGTCGATCCAGCCGAAGCACAGAGCTTCGTCTACCGCGTTGCTCCAGGAAATGCTCGGCTTGCCGGATTTCATTTTGTAGCAAATGAGCCAGATCGACTGCTTTTTATCGTGATGTTCTTTCAACCATTGCCGCCACTCCTCCTGGCTGGCCGGGTAAAATGTTTCCATTGCTACAAATGTTGGGCTACAAATGTTGGGCTTCTCCGAAGCCGGTTTCAACTTATAATTTCAAATTATTGATTTAGCGCCGCTACAATCACCCCGCAAGCAAATCGGATTTCCTCCAGCGTAATCGTCAGCGGCGGTGCGATGCGCAGGCTCCGTTCATTGAACAAAAACCAGTCAGTGATCACCCCGTTTTCGATACAGTAACGGATCGTGGCCAGGACTTTATCAAAACTCCCGAGATCGACCGCAAACCAGAGTCCTGCGCTGCGCAATTCCAGAATGGCCGGATGCACGAGCAGTTCACTGAACAACGCCGCCTTTTGCGGCACCTGTGCCAGCAAGTCGCTTTCGAGCAGCACTTTTAAAGTAGCCAGTCCGGCCGCGCAGCACACCGGATGCCCGCCAAACGTAGTGATATGCCCCAGCACCGGATCGTGTGTGAGTGCCTGCATGAGTTCGCGCCGGGCAATAAACGCCCCAAGGGGCATGCCGCCGCCGAAACCTTTGGCCAGCAGGAGAATATCCGGGATTACCCCGAATTTTTCGAAAGCGAACAAGGCGCCTGTGCGCCCGAAGCCCGCCTGAATTTCGTCTAAAATGAGCAAAGTACCCGTTTCTGTACAGCGCCTGCGCAGGGCCTGTAGCCACGCCGGATCGGGCGGAATCAGCCCCGCTTCACCCTGCACCGTTTCGACGATGACGGCCGCGATGGAGGCGTCGATTTTTTCCAGGTCCGCGTATTCATTGAAGTTCATGTGTCCGATGCCGGGCAGCAGCGGCTGAAAGGCCCGCGTAAAATCCGTGGGATCCATCAGGCTGGCCGCGCCCTGTGTGCTGCCGTGGTAGGCATTGCGGCAGGCCAGGAACTTATAACGTCCGGTGAAGCGTTTCGCCAGTTTCATGGCGCCTTCGGTGGCTTCCGCACCGGAATTGACGAAATAAACCGAGTCGAGGCCGGGCAAGTTTTCCGCCAGCAGCCGGGCAAATTCTACCTGCGGCGCCAGTACGTATTCGCCGTATACCAGCGTATGCCAGTAGGAATTCACCTGCTGCTCGACGGCTGCCTGCACCTGCGGGTGCCGGTGCCCGAGTACGCTGGGGCCGATACCCGCAATGAGGTCGAGATACTTTTTGCCGGTACGGTCGTATATATAACATCCCTCGGCCCGCACGATTTCCAGCGCCAGCGGAGCCGGGGAAGTTTGGGCCACGTGCCGCAGAAAAAGAGACCGGTGGGAGATGGAATTGCTTTCAGGCGTTGAAACTGGCATGAAATTTTACTTTAAAAAACGGGGCAAGTTTTGCCTATTTTATTACCAATCAGTTAAATATTTTTGGAAAAGAAGTTTTTACGTCAATATTTGTGCCGTTGGCTTTTCATTTATTAAAAGCGAATGAGCAAATTACCTGTAAGATTGTTGTTTCATGTGGAGGTTCCGGGTTTGCTTGCCGGAATAAAGCCGACAAAAACTACTGTAGAACATGACTGCTCACAATTTGATTGCATATGATATCCCGGCCTTAACGGTCGACCAGACTGGGCGCGACGCATTCCACATGCTGAACGACTACCATGTCAAACATTTGCCGGTACTGGATGAAGGAAGATTAGTAGGAATTCTGTCTGAAGAGGATGTTTTTAACCATAAACTCTACGAACCGATCCGTTCTTATGATTTTTCGATGCTGCGCAGATTCGCTGTACTGGAAAATCAACATATATTCGAGGTAATGCGCGTGATGGGCGACCACCGCCTGACTGTCATTCCGGTGACCGATGCCGAAGGAAACTACCTCGGCCTCATCTCTCAAAACGACCTGCTGCGCTATTTTGCCAATACTGCCTCCTTTACCGAACCCGGTGCGGTGGTGGTGCTCGAAATGAACCGCCGCGACTATTCCCTCGGCACAATCGCGCACATCATCGAATCGGAAGACGTGAAGGTGCTCAGCAGTTTCGTCACCTCGACCGAAGACCCTGAAACAGTGGAACTGACCATCAAAGTCAACCGCCACGACATCAGCCGGGCCATCGCCTCGCTGGAGCGCCACGAATATGAAGTGAAACATACCTTCAGCAACATCGACCATTCCAGCGTGATGTCGGAGCGGTATGAGTCGCTGATGAATTATTTGAATATTTGATGGTGAGTGATGTTTGTTGAGAATGTTGAGAGTTGAGAATGTTGAGGGTGTTCGCTCAACATTCTCAACTCTCAACATCCTCAACAAATAAATACCTCCCGTTCATGACCACTCCCACCCGGTTTCTAAGCCTTCTCTGCTTTCTTTCGCTCTCCTGCCCGGGTTTTTCCCGCGTTCCGGACGGTCATTTTCCCTGCATAAACGATCCCGACGACTGTAGTACGGCTACCAATATTTCCACTTATTTTATGGCTGGTACGGGCATGGTACAAATGACCGGCACGTACGACAATACCAACGCCACTGCTGACCCCGGCGACCCCGCACCCACGTGCTTTGCCGAAGCCGCTTCCGACCAGCAGGTCAACAACAGCCTCTGGTTTACCTTCACTGCCGACGGCGGACTGTTTCACCTGGAAACGGTGCCCTGCAATGCCGGCGGACAGTATATTTCCGGCGGCGATACCCAAATGGCTGTTTTTCAGGGCACTGACTGCAATAACCTGACGCCGGTGGCCTGCAACGAAGACCTCTACAACGACAATGATCCCTTTACTGATTTTCGTGCGGGGCTCGACCTGCAAACCGTGGCCGGGCAAACCTATTACCTGATGATCGACGGTTTCGCTGCGGGTGGAGAAGTTGCTACGGGATTGTTTTGTATTGAAATTATCCGAATGACGTCCATCACCTGTCAACAGGCCACAGCCGGCACCTTTCAAATCGACAACAACGGGTTTTTGTGCAAGGGTGATAATTTGCTGAATGCCCTGAGCTTTGACGAATCTACTTTTGTTATTCCGAACCAACAACCTTTATCGGGCATGAGTTGGGCACTTACCGCCCAGCCGATTCCGGCCGACACCTGGCCGGGCAGTATCCCGGGCATCATCAGTACGCCCCTCAGCGTGGATGTCATTCCTTTATATTTGCAAAACAACATCACCAGTTCGACGCCGCAGGTGTTTTACCTGACCCCTGTGGTGGTGGGTGGCGCCACGCTCATTAATCCGGATGGTCCGCCAAAACTGCCGAACCTCGATATTTCCGCCGGATGTTTCGATGTAGGATCGACGCATGCGCTCACGCTGGTGCCGGTACTCGATGCCCTGCACGGTGCGGCAACTTCCTTTCCCGCCACAGCAGGCCAGAACAACGGCGCTGTCGCGGTGACGGTAAACGGCGGTTATCCTTCCACGGTAAGTAACCCGGCGCTGTACCAGTTTCTCTGGAATACCGGCGCTACCACGTCTTCCCTGCACAACCTGGGGCCGGGAACCTACAGCGTAACCATTTCCGACCCGAGCGGCTGTACGGAAAGTATTATGCTCATGGCAGACATCATAGTGCCCGCCACGGAGCAATCCGTTGGCATCGATCTGAGCCTGACGCCCAATCCTGCAAAAAACACCATTTTTCTGGAGGTGAATCTCCCGGTCGCTTCCAGTCTCGATATCGAAGTCGGGAACGTTTTCGGCCAAACGCTCCAACGCCTGAAAACAGCGAAAGCGAACCGGCTGGAGCAAACGCTCGACCTCAGCGCTTACCCGGATGGATTGTATTACGTTCGGATACGAGCCGGTCAGAAAACAGCCGTCAGGAAAATCATTGTACAACGCTGATACTTAACCTGAAGGCCGTGCTACCCACAGGTCACAACTTGAGTTAATTAAAAAAATGCCGGGCCCTACATGCACACAAACGTATTTGTTTTGGCACATTTGCATCTTTGATCCGCCACTAACAACGTCATGTACGAAATAAAGAAAACAGCCTTCGGCAAATACACCCGCTACGAACTCTATCACCCGGCTACCGGAAATGCCTTCAGCATCGTGCCCGAACGCGGCGCGAATGTGCTCGATATCATTTTTGGTAACAAAAACATCCTCGACGGCTTTCAAACGCCGGAAGAACTGGAAGCCGCCAAATGGGGGAAAAGTGCGCTGCTGTTCCCGTTTCCCAACCGGCTCGACAAAGGCAAATACACGTGGCTGGGCCGGCAGTATGAATTTCCGCTGAACAATGCCGCTACCGAAAACGCTATCCATGGCTTCGTGCGCGACGAAAAATTTGAAGTGGAATATGTGTTTCTGGCGAAAGACCATGCCAGCATTCTGTGCAGTTACGCCTACGCCGGCGACCGGCCTTATTACCCGTTCCCGTTTTCTATGGAAGTGGAATTTATGATCCACGACAACGGCACATTTACCCTCGATCTGGCGGTGCACAACCTGCACGACGACGCGATTCCCGTCGGTTTCGGCTGGCACCCGTATTTCAAACTTTCCGGCACTGCCGATCAGCACCGCATGAAACTGCCGCCCTGCGAACAGGTGGCCATCAACGACCGTATGATCCCGACCGGCGAACGTTCGGTTTATCTCGGTTTTCAGAAAAAAACGACCGTCGGCGACACCTTTCTCGACAACTGTTTTTTTAATGCCCGCCCTTCCGGCACAGCGCGCATGGTGCTCGAAGGAAGCGACGGCGCCATCGAGGTTTCGGCTCCGATCCGGCAATTCCCTTTTTTCCAGGTCTTCACACCGCCGCACCGCGAAAGCATCGCACTGGAACCCATGTCCTGCAACGTCGATGCGTTCAATAACGGCCAGGGACTGGTTTCGCTCGAGCCGGATGCCGAATGGAAAACCCGGATGGAGATCAAAGTGAAAGAGTGAAACAAAAAAACTGTCCGGGTTTTGTCTGTTGGTGACCATTTCATACGGCGATTGTGCTGAAAGATGCGGCGGCATTCTACCTTTGCCTAAACATCTTTCGGACTTACCTGCATGAAGCACTTTTACCTGTTACTTCCTTTTCTGCTGTTTTCGTTTTTCCTGTCCGCACAAAACGGCGGCCGCATTACCGGAAACCTGCAAACCAACGGCAATTTCTTTATTGCCGATTCGGTGATCGGCGCCTCCGGCACACCGCAATACGACTACCAGAAATTCGGCGCGGAGAGCTGGCTCAACCTCAATTATTCCAACTGGGGTTTCGATATCGGCGTGCGGTTCGACCTGTTCAATAATTCCAACCTGCTGAATCCCAGCGGTTCGTACACCGATGAAGGCATTGGTCGCTGGTACGTGCACAAAAAAGTGGACAAGTTCGACCTGTCGGGCGGCTACCTGTACGACCAGATCGGATCGGGTATTATTTTCAGGGCATATGAAGAGCGCGCACTGCTGATCGACAACGCTTTGTACGGCGTACGACTGGGCTACGACCTCACGCCGAACTGGAAAGTCAGGGCTTTCACCGGCCGCCAGAAACAGCAGTTTACGCGCTACGGCACGACCGTCAGGGGCGCGGTGCTGGAGGGCTTCGTCCAGCCGGACACTACTAAAAATCTCACGTTTGCACCGGGTATCGGCGTAGTCGGCCGCACTTACGACGACGAAACGGTGAACCAGATCGTGAATACCATTGCTACCTACGCCCCGCGCGACAGCACCGGAGCGCAATACAATACCTACGCCGCCACGATTTACAACACGCTTTCGGCAGGCGCCGTAACCTGGTATGTGGAAGGAGCCGCCAAAACCTACGACGTGGTGTACGACCCGCTGGCGGAAACCGCTTCCGGCAGCCGCGGCAAACTGAGCAACCGCCAGGGGTATACGGTTTATTCCAGTCTGGCATACGCCAAAAGCGGCCTCGGCGCTACACTGGAAATAAAACGCACCCAGGATTTTTCATTCCGTTCCAATCCGTTCGTAACCGGCGTGCAGGGCGCGATCAACTTCCTGCCGCCCATGGCCAAGCAGAACACGTACCGGCTTACGGCACGTTTTTCGCCGGCCACCCAGGAACTGGGCGAACAAGCCGTTCAACTCGACCTGAAATACAAGGTAAATAAAGCGCTTTCTCTGGGCCTGAACGTATCCGACATCACGGCGGTCGACGGCGACGGTTTCCTGAACCTGAACGGTGTAACGCAACTGTACCGGGAAATAACACCCGAATTTACCTACAAATACAAACGGAAATGGCAACTCATCGGCGGGGTACAGGTGTTGAAATACAACATCTTCGTTTACCAGGGCAAGGATGATTTTGTCAATGCCATCACACCGTATACGGAATTCCTGTACCGCTTCAATCCGCGCAAATCCATGCGTATTGAAGCGCAATACCTCAACACAAAGGATGAATTCGGCTCCTGGGTGAATGTATTGGCGGAATTCGGCTGGGCGCCGCACTGGATCCTGTATGTGTCGGACATGTACAAAATTCCACACCACAATGCGGAGGAGTATCCCGTGGAAAAGACGAAATTTGACGGGCTGCACTACCCCAGCGTAGGGCTGGTGTATACGCACAGGGCCAACCGCTTTTCACTCGCTTATGTGAAACAGGTGGAAGGGATCAACTGCGCGGGTGGTATTTGCCGGCTCGAACCGACTTTCCACGGCGTACGGCTGAATGTGAGTTCGTCGTTTTGATCTGGTTATCCGTTATTAGTTATTAGTTATCAGGGTACAAACTCTTAGCGGTTGTTTTCAGGTTGCATTTTTTTCATTTTCAATGACTTAACTTTTTTATTTCATGAAATATAATTTGCTGATTGGTACGTTCCTGACGGCTTCGTTGTTTTGGTCGGGATGCAAGGAAAAACCTTTGGAAATTCCTGATTTGCAAACCGGCGCGCGCAAAGTGCTGGTAGAAGAACTCACCGGCGTACGTTGCCAGAACTGCCCCGACGGTACCCGCGACCTCGTAGGCCTGCAGGAAACGTACGGCGCGGAAAACCTGATCGTGGTGTCCATTCATGCCGCCATCGGTTTCTCTGCACCTTATACCAGCAATCCGGCCAACCTGTATGATTTCCGTTTTGAAGGGGCCAACCAGTTGTCCGATTACATCGGGATTGCGGAAGGGTATCCGACTGCGTCCATCAACCGGCAGTTGTTGCCCGGCAGAACGTCGCTTTTTGTGCCCCGTTCCGTCTGGCCTGCTACCATTGCCGACGAATTCACGCAGGATTTCGGGCTGGATATGTTTATGAGTCATGTGTACGAGGAAAGTTCCCGTAAACTGGACATCAAACTGAACCTCGCGCCTTCCATCACGCTCGCCGGAGAAAAACGCCTGACCGTTATGATCACGCAGGACAGCATCGTGGACGTGCAGCTGGACGGCTCCACACGGAACGCCAATTATGTTCACCGCCACGTTTTGCGCGGCGTCGTATCCAAAGCCGACGGGGATATCATTACCGAACCGCTTAATGCCGGCGCGCTGGTGAGCCGCTCCTACTCCATCACACTCGACCCTGCCTGGGACCCGAAACATTGCAGCGTAATAGCCTTCGTTTCCAATGGCGGTACGCCGGACAAGGAGGTGCTGCAGGTGACGGAGCAGCATTTGGAGTAGTTGTTGGTTTTGGTTATTGGTTATTAGTTATTGGTTATTGGTTATTAGTGTGGTAACCTTGGGCTTATGTAGTAAGAAAGGCCCAGGGTTACCACACTAATAACCAATAACTAATAACCAATAACCAATAACCAATAACCAATAACTAATAACGAACCTTCTCCAGAAACAACCCCGAAGGCGGCGCCGTCAGCCGCGCAGGTTCCCGCGACCCATTTTGTAAAAAGTCCTCCACCGTCTGGCCGGTCATACGGCCGCGGCCCACTTCCACCAGCACGCCGACGATGCGGCGCACCATTTTCCACAGGAAATGAGAGCCGGTGAGGTGGATGTAAATGCGGTCGGCATCTTCGTGCACTTCCACACGCGTCATTTCCACCATCGTGCTCTGGCCTTCTTTTTCCACGTCGCCGAAAGAGCGAAAATCGTGAAAACCTTCCAGCCGGGCGGCGGCGGCGGACATGGCCTTTACATCGAGCCGGTCGCGCACCCACCACACGTATTTTTTAGCGAATGCGTCGCGGCGTTTGGAAATCTGGTACACGTAACTGCGGCTGCGCGCATCGTGCCGGGCATGAAATTTCGGGTGCGCTTTTTCGATGCGCAGGATGTTGATGTCGTGCGGCAGATCGTCGTTGAAACGCATCAGCATTTGTTCGGGCGTCATGTTCGCCACAGGTACTTCGAGGTGCGCCACCTGTTCGCGCGCATGCACGCCGGCATCGGTTCGGCCTGCGCCGTACAGTTCGATGTCTTCGGTTTCAAATATTTTTTTTGCTACATCGAGCAGTTCGCCCTGCACGGAGCGATCCTTGCGCTGGATTTGCCAGCCCGCATACCGGGCGCCATCGTATTCCAGCGTGAGTTTAAATCTTGCCATTTTGTTTCGTCAGGGGAATTTCGACCTTTGTCTCCGCCCGCGCTGCTGCAAAGGTCGATTTTTCCTGGGTTATGTTTATAGTTTATGAGTTTATACGCGTTTATGAGTTTATGGTTTATAAGTTTATAACGTAGCGTACACGTTACTTCCCAAGCCATAAACTTATAAACCCATAAACCTATAAACCTATAAACCCATAAACCCATAAACCCATAAACCCATAAACCCATAAACCCATAAACCCATAAACCATAAACCCATAAACCAATCAACTCGCAACCCATGTCCCTTCCCTTCACCACGCGTGCCCAAGGCAAACTCCTGCTGACCGGCGAATATTTCGTGCTCGATGGCGCGGTGGCGCTCGCCATGCCGGTGCGATTCGGCCAGGCGTTACGCGTAGAAGAAACCGCGCAGGCTGGCATGCTGAAATGGAGCAGCCTGGATGAAAACGGGCAGGTGTGGTTTGAATGCGTTTTTGATGTACCGGCGCTGGAAATCACCGTCGCCAGCGACGACGAAACCGCCCGAACGCTGCAATCCATTTTGCGGGCTTGCAGACAACAAAATCCCGATTTTTTGAACGCAAGCGCGGGTATGGAAGTAACCACCGAAACCGATTTCCCGCGCGACTGGGGACTCGGCACCAGCAGCACCCTCATCGCTGCACTGGCGCGTTGGGCGGAGGTGAATCCTTACCAGGTGCTGACCAATACCATGGGCGGCTCGGGCTACGATATTGCCTGTGCATACGCCGCAGGACCTGTCCTGTACCAGCGCCGCAAAAACCAGCCTATTGTACAAAGTGTTGATTTTCAACCTGCTTTTTCGGAAAACCTATACTTCGTTTACCTCGGCAAAAAACAGAACAGCCGCGAAGGCATCCAGCGCTACCGCGAATTGACGACTGCGCTGAAACCCGCCATTGCGGAAGTGGACCGGCTGACGGAAAGGTTCCTCACGGCTACTTCACTGAACGATTTTCAGCAGGTGATGGAAGAACACGAAGCGTTTATAAGCCGGGCGCTCGATTTGCCGACGGTGAAGTCGCAGTTGTTTCCTGATTTTCCCGGTGCGGTGAAGAGTCTGGGTGCCTGGGGCGGGGATTTTGTGCTGGCGGCTGCTTCGCTTTCCGATGTGGGAATACGTGACTATTTTCAGGAAAGGGAATACGAAACGGTGCTGGCCTGGGGAGAGATGCTCCCGGCGAATGCATCAAAATCGTATCTTATCCCGTGATTCACCGCGTTCGCCCGGTCTGCCCGATCGCCGAATGGGTTGTGTTGACCGCCCAATACGTCTTTCACTCCTCCAAACCCCTGCCACACCCCGTCAGATACGTCCGTTTGACCGTCAGATAGGTCTTTTACGTAAACGAATACGTGGGGCGACGTATTCGTTTACGTAAAAGACGTATCTGACGGTCAAACGGACGTATTAGAATAGGTGGCCGATGTATCTGGATAGGTGGGCTACCTATCTGGATAGATAAAAGACGTATCTGACGGTCAAACGGACGTATTAGACGGGGTTTTCGGGGGCCGTTGCTTTTTGAACGTCTCTACTAAGGCAAGGAAATCGGGGTCTTCATAATAATTTTTCCAGTCCTCGTCTTGCAGTACGAAATCGGGTTCAATTTCTTTGTTGGAAAGGCTGGTTTTTAAGTGCTTTAGGGCAGGCTCATTTTGGTTTCTGATAGCATACAAACAGGCAAGGTTATAGTGACGACCTCCATGCTCAATCGCCTTTTGGAATTTTTCAAATGCCTGCTCGTGGAGCGATTCACTTTCGGAACCTCCTTTCATTCCAGCCAATTTAGCTAAAGCATTTCCCCAGTTGTTAAAGGCTTTGTGATAGTCCGGTTTTATCTCAATCGCTTTTTCGTATTTTTTGATTGCCTGTGCGTATAGTGATTCCCCTTCTACGCCGCCTTTCATTACCGCCAAGTTGCCTAAAGCAGCTCCCCAGTTGTTAAAGGCTTCGTGAGAATCCGGTTTTATCTCAATCGTCTTTTGGTATTTTTTGAATGCCTGTGCGTAGAGGGCCTCCCCTTCGAGGCTGCCTTTCGTTCTCGCCAAGTTAACTAAAGAAGTGCCCCAGTTGTAAAAGGCTTGATGCTTGTCCGGTTTTATCTCAATCGACTTTTGGTATTTTTCAAATGCTTGCTCGTAGAGCGATTCCTTTTCTGTACCGCCTTTGAGTCCAGCCAATTTGCTTAACTCATTCCCCAAATTATAAAGGGCTTCGTGAAAATCCGATTTTAATTCAAGTGCTGTTTCATACACCTCGATGGCTTTTTCAGGCTCGTCTTCCAGACTGAACTCCACTCCCTTTGAAAAGTACTTGAGGGCCTCTCTCTCCAGCAATCTGGCCAGATTAGGATTGGCTTCGGCTTCAAGCGCCTTTAATTTTTTTTCAGTCTCTTCAAGTTGCAATTTGAGCATTTTCACTGCTTCAGAATCACCGCTACCGCAGGCTTCCTTTATCTCAATCAGCGCATCAATTACCTTTTCTATCTGAGCATAATCATCTACCAGAATAGGCGTGAGAAAATGCAGCGAACTGTCGAGCGGTGTTTTTGTGATGATAAAGTGTTTCTGATTGTACTCCCCCTGCAAGCCTTTTATTTCCTTAAATAAATTATTGATCTGGAAGTCGCCCATGCCCGCCCCTATAAAAAGGATGGATTTATTGAGGATGATGTTTTTTAAAACCAGGATAGAATGCTCCGCATCCTTGTTCGTATTTTGATAAAGGTTTTGGTAACCGGTCGGGTACAACACCATCGAATTTATGTCCTCAAAACACCCATGGAGTTTAAAAAGCAGCGGCGAGTTAGCATTCTTGTGGGTGGTAAGTTCATAGTTCTTTCCCTTGTATGCCTTGTTTTTTCTCAGTTGGGGAACGGCTTTTTCAAAGGCTGTATCGTAATTGGTAGTAATAATCTTATTGGACAACTGATACAATTTCCGGTGCAGGTCGAAATTGTTTTCATCGTCGAGGTCGAGGAAATCCTTGATAAAAGCGCTTATTTTACTCTTGGGTATACTGGGTTTACATTCAATCAGATCTAATATTTTGATAGGCTCAAATTGATCCACCAAAGGGATCAAAACGTCCACCTCATGCCCCTCTTCTTTCAGGTGCAGCAGTATTTGCCGAACCAGATTGCTCCATCCTTTCAGCGCTTCTTTTTTGATATTTACCAGATTATAAGACAGCCCGGCGCCAACGAAGATGATGAACTCGTTTTTACAGACTGCTTCTTCTAATTCCTTGGGTATTTTATATTTTTCCATTCTTGGATGTATAACAGACCATACTACTGGACATTTTTAGTTTGGCATCCAGACCTATAAGGTTTTTGAAACCTTATAGGTCTCGACGAAAATGTCCGGTAGTGTGATAACAGACTATTAGATATACACGCAAACTTATCAAAAAGCCCCGAACCGCCAAAATATTCAATAAAGCGCAGAGGTCCCCATTCTTCCCATTTTCCAACCTTTTGTTTAAAAATCCCTGGCATTCTCCCTACCTTCGTGCGCCTATCTCATTCGAAATCCTATGTCAAAAAAACTCTTCCTCCTCGACGGCCACGCCCTCGTTTACCGCGCCCACTTCGCTTTTATGACCCGTCCGCTGATGAACTCCAAAGGCTGGAACGTATCGGCCGTGCAGGGTTTTATGCGCACGATGTGGGACATGATTCAAACGGAAAAGCCGACGCATATCGCCGTTATGTTCGACCCGCGCGGCGGCACGTTTCGGCATACTGAATTCGAGGCGTATAAGGCCAACCGCGAGGCACAACCGGAGGACATCAGTTTCGCGATTCCGTGGATCATCAAGATTCTGGAAGCCATGCGCGTGCCGATCGTAATAGTCAACAATTACGAAGCCGACGACGTGATCGGGACCATTGCCAAACAGGCGGAAAAAGAAGGTTTTACCGTTTATATGGTCACGCCCGACAAAGACTTCGGACAGTTGGTGTCCGATAATATTTTCCTGTACAAACCCGCCCGTATGGGTAACGACGTGGAAAAATGGGGTATCAAGGAAGTGTGCGAACGCTGGGGCATCAAACGCGTGGAGCAGGTAATCGACATGCTGGGCCTCATGGGCGACAGCGTGGATAACATTCCCGGCCTGCCCGGCATCGGCGAAAAAACGGCCACCAAACTGCTGGAAGAATTCGACTCCATCGAAAACCTGCTGGCCAGCGTGGATAAACTAAAAGGCAAACAGCAGGAAATCGTGCGCAACCACGGCGAAAAAGCCACCCTCTCCAAATGGCTGGCTACCATCGATGTCAATGCGCCGATTCAGTTCGACGCCACGGCGTACGAAATCGAACCCTTCGACCGCGAAAAACTCCTGGAAATTTTCAAGGAACTCGAATTCCGCACCCTCGCCGACGCCATTTTGAGAAGTCCCTGGGCCGGGCACGTGGAAACGGCGGCTCCGGAAACCGGTAAACCTCCCAGAAACGGCAAAAGCACGCCGGCGCCTTCGACGGGCAGCGGCACGCAGGGAAGCCTGTTCGGCGACGACCCGGCTGCCCAGCCCGCCGAGCCTTATGTGGAGCCCACGGCGCACCGCATGGCCGACAAAAACATCCAGAATGTAGAACACAATTACCTCGTAGCAGCCACACAGGAAGAACGCGCGGCTTTGCTGCAACAACTGATGGCCAGTCCTTCCGTTTGCTACGACTCCGAAACAACCGCCCTCGACGCCACACAGGCCGAACTGGTGGGGTTCTCGTTTTCGCTGAAAGCCCATGAAGCCTGGTACGTGCCTGTGCCGGCCGATCGCGCGGAGGCGGAATTGATCGTGCAGGAATTCAGGCCGCTGTTTGAAAGCGATACCATTGAAAAAATCGGGCAAAACCTGAAATACGACGCCATCGTACTCAAAAACTACGGCGTAGAACTGCGCGGCGCTTACTGGGATACCATGCTCGCACACTACCTCTGGGAACCGGAATTGCGGCACGGCATGAATTTCCTGTCCGAGACCTACCTCGGTTACGCGCCCGTCAAAATCGAGGAACTGATCGGGAAAAAAGGTGCCAACCAGGGCACTATGCGCGACGTACCGCTGGAAAAAATCAAGGAATACGCGGCGGAAGACGCCGATATCACGATTCAACTCCGCGATTTCCTGGCGCCGAAACTGGTGGAAAACCAACTGGAAAAACTCTTCCGGGAAGTGGAAACGCCGCTGGTAAAAGTGCTGGCCGACGTGGAATACGCCGGGGTACGGATCGATCCCAACTTCCTCGCGCAGTACTCTGCGGAACTGGCCACCAAGATTGTATCTCTAGAAGAAAAGGTTTTGAACCAGGCCGGTTTTACCTTCAATATCGCCAGCCCAAAACAGGTAGGCGAAGCCTTGTTCGACCAGATGAACATCCCGTACCCGGGCAAAAAAATGAAATCGGGCCAGTACAGTACCGACGAAGAAATTTTGTCCGAACTGGCGCTCACCTACCCCATCTGCGCCGACATTCTCGCGCACCGGGGACTGATGAAACTGAAAAGCACCTACGTGGATGCTTTGCCCAACATGATCAATCCCAAAACCGGGCGCGTGCATTCGCAGTTCAACCAGACCATTGCCGCCACGGGCCGCCTGAGCAGCCAGAATCCCAACCTGCAAAACATCCCCATCCGCACCATCGAAGGCCGCGAAGTGCGCAAGGCGTTTATTCCGCGCGACAGCGACCACGTGCTGCTTTCGGCCGACTATTCGCAGATCGAACTGCGCCTGATCGCCGAGATCAGCGGCGACGAAGCAATGCTCGATGCCTTCCAGAAAGGCCTCGATATTCACACGGCCACCGCTGCCGGCGTTTACGGCGTACCGCTCGACCAGGTGACGAGCGACCAGCGCCGCGCTGCGAAAACCGTCAATTTCAGTATCATTTACGGTGCGGGCGCCAGCAACCTGTCCAACCAATTGGGCATCAAACGCACGGAAGCCAAGGACCTGATCGAGAGTTATTTCAAACAATACAACGGTCTGAAACGCTACATGACCGACATCGTGGAATTTGCCCGCAAAAACGGCTACGTGGAAACCTTGCTGGGCCGCCGCCGCAAACTCCGCGACATCGATAGCCGCAACGGCATGATGCGCGCCATGGCCGAGCGTATCGCCATCAATACACCTATCCAGGGCACTGCTGCCGACCTCATCAAAGTCGCCATGATCAACATCTGGGAAGCCATGAACGCCGGCGGTTTCCAGTCGAACATGATCCTGCAAGTGCATGACGAATTGGTGTTCGACGTGCGCAAGGACGAACTGGAACGCCTTAAACCCATCGTTTTTGATAAAATGACGACTGCCATTCCCAACCTGAAAGTGCCGATCCTGGTGGAAATGGGTACGGGCGATAACTGGCTGGAGGCACATTAAAGTTATCAGTTATTGGTTATTAGTTATCAGGGTGTTTCAGGCAGGAATGGAGTTAAAGGGGCTATTATTTTCCCGTTTGCTAAAACAATTATACCCCTTTATGCGTCCAGGGAACTGTAGGCCTACGTCCTATGTTCATCCAGCCTGAAACACCCCTGATAACTAATAACCAATAACTGATAACTACACGAAGTGAACAGAAAAGAAAAACTCCTCTTGCTTGTCCTGGCTGCGGTCAACTTCACGCACATCATGGATTTTATGATCATGATGCCGCTGGGGCCGCAGTTGATGAAACTTTTCCAGATCACACCGCAGCAATTCGGCTTCGCGGTATCTTCCTACAGCATTACAGCCGGGATTTCCGGTTTCATCGCCGCATTTTTTGTGGATCGCTTCGACCGCAAAAAACTGCTGTTTTTCGCATATATCGGCTTTGTCATAGGCACGTTTTCGTGCGCCTGGGCGCCGAACTACGCCCTGCTGGTGGGCGCACGCATCCTGGCAGGGTTGTTCGGCGGCATGATCGGCGCGCAGGTATTGTCGATCGTAAGCGATACCTTCGGCTACGAACGCCGTGCCAGCGCCATGGGCATCCTGATGACGGCTTTTTCCCTGGCTTCGGTGGCGGGTGTGCCGGCCGGGCTCTGGCTGGCGGCGCACTACAGTTGGCATATGCCGTTTCTGGCCATCGGCAGCCTCGGGGTGGTGGTGATTTTTTGTATCGCATTTTTTGTTCCGCCGGTTAACCGGCACTTGCTCGACGGGCGTCCGAAGGGCAACCCACTGCACGTGCTGACCGATATTTTTAATACACCCAACCAGATGCGCGCGCTCACCCTGTCGATCGTGCTGATGATGGGCCATTTTTGCATCATTCCGTACATCGCGCCTTCGCTGGTAGGCAATGCAGGGTTTCATCAGGACCAGATTTTTCTGATTTACCTGGTGGGTGGAGCGCTCACGATTTTTACATCCCCGCTGGTGGGCCGCATCGCCGACCGGCGCGGCAAATACCCCGTTTTCGTGACGGCAGCCCTAGTTTCCCTGATTCCTATTTTCCTGATCACCAACCTGGGCTCGGCGCCGCTGTGGGCTGTTTTGGCCATTTCGGGCCTGTTTTTTATTGCTGCCAACGGCCGCATGATTCCCACGCAGGCCATCATTTCAGGGGTGGTTTCACCCCAGCAGCGGGGCGGTTTTATGAGCATCACCTCTTCGGTGCAGCAGTTGTCGACCGGCCTGGCCGCCAATATTGCGGGTGCTATTATTTCGGAAGGCCCCGGCGGCCGTATCGAGCATTACAACTGGGTGGGTTATTTTTCGATGGCGCTGATTGCGGCGAGTGTTTTCCTGGCAAGAAGGGTAAAGCCGCTGGAGGGCCATTCGACCGAACGGGTTGCAGTACCGGAGCCTGTCATAGAGAAAGCTTGAAAATCGACATTTATACGTTAAACTAGAGATTAGTAGTGCCGGCAGATGGTATCAAGCATTTATCTTTGATTTATCCTTCATCGATGAACCCTGATATATGAATCTTCAAAACACCTTTTTTTTCACGCTTTTTATTACCCTCTCTTTTTCTGTTTTTGCCCAGGACCGTACCCAGAAATGGGGTGATATACCTGAAAGCGATCTCAAAATGACCATTTACCCGCAGGATAGCAGCGCCACTTCGGTCGTGCTACAGGATGTAGGTAAACTGGTGCTGGAACCCAACGGTACCGTCAACCTCAACCGGGTGCGCCGGATCAAAATACTAGACGTCAGTGCGCTGGATCAGGGGAACCTGATGATTCCGTACTACGACACCCAGCGCGCAGAAGAATTGCGCAACCTCGACGTGCAGGTGACCACCCCCGAAGGCATTACCAAAAAAGTGAAGTCGGACAATGTTTTCACCCAGAAACTGACCCGCTACTGGTCGGCCAAAAAAATCTTTATTCCCGACCTGAAAAAAGGCTCCGTCATAGAGTACCGCTACGATATGCGGTCGGAGGATTATTTTAGCCTGTACGACTGGTATTTCCAGGATGCGATGCCTGTGCGTTGGAGCGAATTTCAGGCGACCATTCCGGACTATTTCGATTACATCATTTTGCGCAACATTCCGCATGCCTTCGATGTGGAGGAGGTTACGGCGGGCTCACAGAGCAACAATGCTGTTTCACATACCACCCGCTGGGGTTTGGCCAATTTACCTGCGCTGAAAGAGGAGCCTTTTACCACAACCATTTACGACTACCGGAATTTTATCAAATTCCAGTTGCGCACCCTGATGTTTCCGGGTAGCGCACCGGAAAAGGTGATGAACGACTGGAAAACCCTGGCTGAAAACCTGGTCGACCGGGAGGATTTCGGGCTTCAATACAAGAAGTCGAACCAATCCAACGATTTGTGGAAAGCATTCAGCGGGCAACTGGCAGCCGGGGATGCCCCGGAAATAAAAGCGGCGAAAGCCCTTCGTTTCATTCAAAACAACATAAAATGGAATGGCAACTACGCGGTACTGGCAAAAGGTAGCCTCGATAATGCCTTTGAAAAAAAATCGGGCAGCAGCGCGCATCTCAATCTTGCGCTCGTAGCCTTGTTGCGAAAAGCCGACGTGAAAGCCACGCCGCTGCTCCTGAGCACACGCAGCCACGGCCAGATGTACACGGAATACCCTTTTCTGGAGCAGTTCAACTCGATGGTCGTACTGGTGCAGGATGGAGAAAAGTTTAGTATCCTGGATGCCACCAACCCGTTTTTGCCCGTCAATCAACTGAGCCTGCCGCACTACCACGGCGCGGCCTGGATGGTGGACAAAGATGCGCCCAACTGGCTGGATATCAGTGCGCCGGAAGCGTCGCAGACCTGGTACGGCAAAATGCAACTGAACGAAGAAGGCGAATTGTCCGGAACGCTTCAGATACAGACCGGCGGCAACAAAGCATCCGAATGGCGCGCCCAACTGGACACTACCAAAACGACGGAATTCCTGCAGAAAAAACTGGCGCACCGCTTTCCGGATGCCCAACTGGATTCCATTGAATGGCTGCAACTGACGGCCGTGGATCAGCCTTTATCCGCCAAATTCAAATGCCGCCTGCCCGGCGCTGCCACGGTGGCGAACGATTTTATTTATTGTGAGCCGATTATCGATTTCTGGCTGCTCGAAAGCCCGTTTAAATCGCTGACCAGAAGTTTTCCGGTAGAATTCGAAATGCCGTTCAAATCGCAATACGTGCTGGACCTGGCGCTTCCGACTGGCTACAGCGTAGAAGACCTGCCGGCGCCTGCGCGGGTGAACCTGCCCGAAAACGCGGGTAAAATGTCGTTTAGTTGTACCAAAAACGCCACGGGCGTGCAGGTGATTCTTAAAATGAACCTGGCCAAAACCACGTTTGCTTCGCAGGAATACGGCGCGCTGAAACAGTTTTACGAGATCGTAGCGGAAAAAACCAAGTTTCAACTCGTGTTGAAGAGAGTATGATTTTTACGGGTGCATTTCAAATTGTCGCACCGGAATAGTCATCCGATGACTCAAAGTCATCGGATGACTATTCCGGTGCGACAATTTGAAATGCACCCGATTTTACTAAGTATCCTATTATTCATGAACGTTTAATATATGTATCTTCAAAATACCGTTCTCATTGCGTTCTTTATTTGTCTTTCCTTGTCCCTGCGTGCGCAGGACCGTGCCCGGAAATGGGGCGATATCCCCGAAAGCGACCTTAAAATGACCGTGTACGCCAAAGACAGCAGCGCTTCTTCGGTAGTACTACAGGACGTAGGAAAACTTGTCATGACCCTCAGCGGCAAGGTTTCGCTCTACCGCTCGCGGCGGCTGAAGGTGCTCGACGAGCGAGCGCTGGATAAAGGCAACCTGATGATCCCGTACCGCGACCTCAAATACGTGGACGATCTGCGCGACCTGGAGGTGCAGGTGACTGCTCCCGACGGTACGCGCCACACCGTGCAGCCCGATAATGTTTTTACGGAAAAAATCTCTTCCCGCTGGTCTGCCAGAAAGGTCTTCATTCCGGATCTCAAAAAAGGCTCCGTCATTGAATACCGCTACGAATTGCGGGCCGGCGACATGCTCATGCTGAACGAGTGGTATTTTCAGGAAGACATTCCCGTGCGCTGGAGCGAACTGGAAGTGAGTGTGCCGAAGTACTACGATTACATCGTTCTGTTGAACACGGATCACCCTTTCGATCTGGACGAAACCTCGCAGGGCATCCAAACCAACGGCCAATACGGCGTCACCAACCGCTGGGGGCTGGCCGATTTGCCCGCCATCAAAGACGAACCGTACACTACTTCCGTGGATGATTACCGAAGTTCGGTAAAATTCCAGTTGCGATCCATTCTTATTCCGGATGAACTTCCTAAAACCATTATCAGCAACTGGGAAGAACTGGCGAAAGAACTCAACGACCACGATTATTTCGGGATACAGTTCAGGAAATCCGCCAAGTTTGAAAAAATATGGGAAGCCTTTCAAAGCGAGGTCACGCCCGACAAGGACCCCGAGGTGATGGCCGGAAAAATTTTCCGCTTCGTTTCTTCGAACATCAAGTGGGATGGGACCTACAGTATTTTTTCAGATAAGAACCTGGATGATGCCTTCGAGAAAAAATCGGGCGGGAGCGGAGACCTCAATCTCCTACTCGTGGCGCTGATGCGAAAGTCGGGCCTGAAAGCCAGCCCCTTGCTGCTGAGCACGCGCAGCAACGGCAAAATGTACCCGCTTTACCCTTTCGTCACGCAATTCAATTCCGTGGTGGCTGCGCTCCGTACCGGCGATCGAATGATCATGTATGACGCCACAAATCCTTTCCTGCCTCCCGATCAACTCAACGATGCCCATTATCACGGCGATGCCTGGGTCATGGACGTCGAAAAGCCGGAATGGCTCAAAATCATGGCGCCGGAAGCCGCGCAAAACTGGTATGGTAAAATGCAGTTGAGCGAAACCGGTGAAATAGCAGGTACCTTTCAGGTGCAAACCACCAATAATTTCGCTACGAACTGGCGCACGGCGCTGCGGGGCGTGAAACCAGTCAGTTTTATCCGGAAAAACTTTGCCACGCAATTTTCCGATATTCAACTTGACTCGATCCAGTTTACCGATGCAGAGACGCCAGAAAAGCCCTTGAGCGTAAAATTCGACTGCCGCGTGCCGGGCGCCGCATCGGTGGTCAATGACTTTATTTATTGCCAGCCCATTGTCGATTTTGTGTTTGCGGAAAGCCCGTTCAAGTCGCTGACCAGAGATTTTCCGGTGGAATTTCTCACGCCGTTCAGGGCGCAATACGTGGCGGATCTTGTTTTTCCGCCCGGCTATACCCTGGAAGAACTCCCGGCGCCTGCCCGGGTAAATTTGCCTAATAATGGCGGCAAAATGACCTTTAACTGCTCTAAAAACGCCACGGGCATTCAGGTAATCCTGAAAATGAATATTGCCAAAACCAGTTTCGGTCCCGAAGAATACAGCGCACTCCGGCAGTTTTATGAAATCGTGGCGGAAAAAACGCAGGTACAACTGGCACTCAAAAAAACGTAAACCCTCTCCCGAAAAAATTCCCATGCGACTTTTATCCCTGATCGTGCTGCTTTGCACGCTGCTGCGCCAGATGTCTGCGCAATCCGATTACGCCGCTACCGGCATCCCGGCCGAATATTTTAAAAATGCCCATACGGTCATACGTAGCCGGGAACTGACATTTACGGTCACACAACCCGACGAAGCCGAAACCGAAGAACGGATCGTGATGACCATTTTGAACAAGGAAGGCGCGTCCAGCGCCAGCTGGTATGAGTATGAAAGCGAGTTTGAAAAAGTAAAATCGCTCAAAGGCGCGGTGTACGACGGCGAGGGCAATCTGGTGAAAGAGAGCCGCAAACAGGATATTCAGGAGCAGGAAAGTTTTACGGATTACGAATTCAGTAGCTCCCGGAATAAATTTCTGAAAATGGAATACGGGCAATACCCGTATACCGTTGAATTCCAGGTGCGCAAGACCATCAAGGGTTTCTTCCGGGTCGACGATTTTGTTGTACAGCGCCTGGGCCAGTCCGTCCTGAAAAGTACTTTTTCGGTAGTAGCGCCTTCCGGATATTCTTTCAAATGGAAAGGCATTCGTTCGGATGTGCAACCGGTTGTCCAGGAGTCAGGCGGCACCAAAACCACCACCTGGAAATTTGCCAACCTGCCCGCAGTGCCCGAGGAGCCTTATCATCCCTATTTCAATAATGAATATGCGATGATCAAAATCGCGCCCGTTCGCGTCAGCATCGACGGCCGGGAGGGGGATTTCAGCGACTGGAAGCAAATGGGCGCTTTTTTTTATGCCCTGAACAAGGACCGCGACTTGCTTTCTGCGGAAATGCAGGCAACGGTATTACAAATGGTAAAGGACAAAAAAACGACCCGCGAAAAGATCGATGCCATTTACCGGTACCTGGAACAAAACCACCGCTACGTCAGCATCCAGATCGGCATCGGCGGCTGGCAAACACTGGAAGCCGGATTCGTGGAAAAGAAAAAATACGGCGATTGCAAGGCCCTCAGCAATTATATGCACGCCATGCTGAAAGTGGCCGGCATCGAATCCTGGGTAGCCATCATTTATGCAGGAAGTAACAACCTCCCCGAATGGTATGATGAAGCGCCCATCCCTTATGCCAATCACGCCATTTTATACGTCCCCGGTGAGGACCTTTGGCTGGAATGTACCAGCAATACCGTGCCGAGCGGTTATCTGGGCGATTTTACATCAGGCCGAAAAGCACTCCTCCTGACGCCCCAGGACGGAAAAATCCTGAGCACACCCACACAAACCGCAGCCGATAACCTGAAGAACAGCCATATCTCCATTGGTCTGGATGAAATGGGCATAGCGGAAGTACAAGGCGACGTGTTGTACACCGGCGATCTGCACGAACCCTACCGGCAGTTGATTGCCCATAAAAAACAAGCGGATGTTGAAAAAATATTTGTCGAACGCGCCGAGTTCCCCATAGCGCAATTGCTGGCACTGAAGATAGAATCGTCCGAATCCATTCCGCAGGCGAATCTGCATTACAGCGTTAAAATCAACAACCTGGTGACGAAATCCGGCAAGCGCATGTTCGTACCCGTCAGCAAAATCAATCCGTTCAAACGTTCGCTACCCGCCAATGACAAGCGGGTGCTCGACTTGAAATTACGCGACGTATATGCCTGGAAAGATACCGTCGATATTGAATTGCCGCCGGGTTACACGCTGGAAAACATGCCTTCCGGCAAACACATTCAGTCCGAATTCGGATTGTTCGACATGCAGGCCGTTCAGCAGGAAAACCGGATACGTATTATTCGTCAAGTCGAAATACAACCGGTTTCCGTATCTGCGGCCCGCTACAACGAGGTGCGGCAGTTTTATCAGGAAATGACCCGGGCCGACGGGGCGCAAATTGTGCTCGTCAAGACGTAAAACAGTGCGAAGCCGTCAGTACGAAGTGCGAAGTCTTAGGTACTCGAGTGAATATGGACTTCGCACTTCGTACTTCGCACTGACGACTTATTTTCTCTGCCTGTCTTTCATCAGCATAGGGTCCTTTGCGATTGCCTGCTGCCGCAATTGTTCTCCTTTCGCCAAATCGCCGGAAGCAGAATAGGCCTGTCCGAGATCGAACATATAGATGGGCACATCGGGTGCCAGTTGCACCGCTTTTGTAAACCACTCGATTGCGCCGGCGTTGTCGCCCTGCATGCCGTGTGAAACACCGATCAGGCGGGCTGTTTCGGCATCTTTAGGGTTGAATTGCCACGATTCCTGAAGATATTGGTACGCCAGCGGGATATTGCCCCTTTGTTCGCCCTGGTAGCGGCCGCCGTCGCGCAGTGCGAGCGCGAGGTAGGTTTTCCAGCGCGGGTCACTGGAAGACAGTTCCACCGCCCTGCGATAATCGGCAATGGATTCGTCGTACAGTTTGAGGTAATAATGTGCGCCGCCGCGGCTCACGTAGGCGTCGCTGTAGTTGGGATACAACTGGATGGCACGGTTGAGGTGCGAAAGAGCCTGGTTGCAAAGTTCGTTCCGGCGCACTTCGTTCTTTTCCTTGCTGGCTTTGTCGAACAGTACGCCACCGCAGGCGTTCTGGATTTTCGCACTGTTTTTGGAAACTTTTACGTCCGTGAAAAAGAGTTTTTCATTGGACTCCCATGCCGGGTTCCGGGTAATGGTTTTGACGGAAAACAGCAGCATAATTACCCCGAATACGCCGAGCAGCACATTCAGGTTGTTCATTTTTGACCGGAAATAATACAGCAGCGAAGCCAGCACCATACAAAAACCGACGGAAGGCATGAAGGCAAAACGCTCACCCATATTGGTGCCTACCGGAAAAACGAAATTCGATACGATACTCAGTGTCAGCAGGTAATACAGAATGCCGAAGCGAAGCGGATCGCGTTTGGCGATGCCGGAAACGGCGTACCAGGCCATGCCGAAATACAAAACCACACTGAAAAGAACTGCCGCGTTACCGAACGTCATAATGTCGATCACCCGCGGGTAGTAGTCGTGCGTGAGCGAATACGGCACGAAAAGCAATTGCACGTATTTCCAGAGCGTGTAAAAGATCGTGGCCAGTTTTTCGGCTCCTGTGAACGGCACCCATTGCGTACCCTGGATTTTCAGGTACGGGTTGTTCATCAGTTCCATGGGGGCGCCGCCGAATTTCCAGTGCAGAATAGCGCCGCGAATAAAAAAGAAGGCCAGAAAACTGACAAACACCGGCGTCATGTTTTTTACAATCGCACTTGCGGAAGCGCTGCGGAATACCCACAATGCCAGCGGAATGACCGCCACAAAAGTCACCGCATTTTCTTTCGACAGGCAGGCCAGGAAAAAGATCACCGCCGCAAGGATATTCCATTTTCTTTTCCCCGTATCGTAGGCTTTCACCGTGAAATACAAGGTTGCCAGGCTGCCCAGCAGCGTCACAATCTCGTCGCAACCCTTGATGTTGTCTACGACTTCCGTGTGAATCGGATGCGCCGCAAAAAGCAGCGCCGCCAGCCAGGAAAACAAAGCCGCATAATCGCCTCCGCGTGGCCCCAGCAAGAGCAGCAGTGTGCGGTACAGCACCACGCAGGTGGCGGCAAACAACAAAATTGTCAGCAGGTGAAAAATAAAAGGACTGGCTCCGGCCACCTGGTATACCATGGCAAACAATACCAGCGTCATGGGGCGGTAGCGCCCGCCCGACACCAGTGTTTCCTTGCCTTCCACCTTGAAAAATCCGAAAAAGGTTTCCTTGGACAAAATGCCCGGAATACCTTCCACGCCCTTGGAAGTGTACATGTTGTCGGTGATGACAATCGCATCGTCGAGCACAAAACCGTGCGTCAGCGTGTTGGCGTACAACAAAAAGGAAAAGGCGAAAATTAAACCGCTTTGTAAAAGCGTGTTCCGGAAAAAGTCCGGGAGGGCTGCAAGTGCCGGTGCTGTGGCAGCGCCGGTGCTGCGCGAGGGTACTGGTTTACGCTGTTTGGACATGCCGAATCAGTCGGTTTAGAAATTTGACCCGCGAAAGAACGAAAAAAGGATGATAAAATGTTGATGAGGGTTTATAAGGGTTGATGTTCAGCCACTCGAAAAATGAGAGTTTTCAAGTTATTCGAGCGGAAAAATATCAACCCTTATCAACCCTTATAAACCCTCATCAACATTTATAAACCCTCATCAACCTTCAACGTTTGCGCCGATTTCCGGAACGCCTTGTAAGCTCCTTTCCCGAACTTCGAACCGTTGAACACCATCGATGGCGCGCGCTCTTTTTGTACGTCTTCCGGCAGTTGTATAAAATCGGAACACGCTACGGAGCAGCAGCCGTGGAATTGTTCCGCGCAGGTATCGCATTGAATAAAAAGAATGTGGCAATGGCTGTTGGCGCAGTTCACGTGCGTATCGGCAGGCACGCCGCACTGGTGGCAGTGGGCAATGACGTCGGGACTGATCCGTTCGCCCAGCCGCTCGTCGAACACGAAATTTTTGCCTACAAACTTGTTTTCCAGTCCTTTGGCCTTCACCTGCCGGTCGTATTCGATGATGCCGCCTTCCAGTTGGAATACGTTTTCGAAGCCGCGGTATTTCATATACGCGCTGGCTTTTTCGCAGCGGATTCCGCCGGTGCAGTACATCAGAATGTTTTTGTCGCGGGCATCGGCCAGTAAATCTGCCACGTAGGGCAATTCGTCGCGGAACGTAGCCACGTCGGGCGTGATGGCATTTTCAAAATGACCCACCTCGCTTTCGTAGTGGTTGCGCATGTCGACTACAACTGTGTCGGGGTCGTTGGTCAATTTGTTCCAGGCGGCCGCGTCGAGATGGGTTCCGGTGCGGGCCGGATCGAAACCGGGATCGTCGATACCATCGGCCACGATTTTTTCGCGGACTTTGATCGTGAGGGTAAAAAACGATTTGCCGTCGGCTTCCACCGCGATGTTGAGTCGCAGGTTTTGAAACATGTCGTAGCCATCCATCACGCTGCGGAAGGCCTCGAAATTCTCCTGAGGAACGGAAAGTTGTGCATTCACCCCTTCCTGCGCCACGTATATGCGGCCCAGCACCCCGATTTCCTGGTATTGCCGGAACAACTGGTCGCGGAACGCCTTCGGATCCTCGATGCGGGCGTATTTATAATAGGAAAGTGTCACGCGCTGCTCGTCGCTCTGGCGCATACGTTCCTTCAGTTCGCGGCGGTTCACCCGGTTATGCAGGGCCCGCTGCGGCGTTTTTTTTGTGGTACTTTCCATGGTTTTTACAAATCCATTAAAAGGGAAATCGGGTCTTCGATGAGGTTTTTGACTTTAACCAGGAAGGTAACCGAGGTGGAACCGTCGATGACGCGGTGGTCGTAACTCAGCGCCAGGTACATCATGGGGCGAATCACGACTTGTCCATCCACCGCAATCGGGCGGTCCTTGATGGCATGCATGCCGAGGATAGCGCTTTGCGGCTCGTTGATAATCGGAGTGCTCATGAGGCTGCCGAATACGCCGCCGTTGGTGATGGTGAACGTACCGCCGCTCATTTCTTCGAGCGACAATTTTCCATCGCGCGCTTTCACGGCCAGTTCTTTCAGTTTTACTTCGACGTCGGCAAAACCGAGGCTTTCCACGTTGCGGATAGGTGGCACCACCAGGCCGTTTGGCGTGGAAATGGCGAAACTGATGTCCGCATAATCGTGGTAAACGATGTCGTCGCCATCGATGAACGCGTTCACGTCGGGCATTTCAAGCAGCACTTTCGCGCAGGCTTTCGCAAATACCGACATGAAACCGAGTTTGATACCGTATTTTTTGACAAATGCTTCCTGGTATTTTTCGCGCAGGGCCATCAGTGCGCTCATGTCCACCTCGTTGAAAGTGGTGAGCATGGCGGTGTTGTTTTTGGCGCTCACCAGTCGTTTGGCGATGGTGCGGCGCATACGCGTCATTTTCTGCCGGTTATCGGTGCGGGCGAAAGCGGTATGCGGCTTCGGCGCAGGTGTTGCCGGCGCTGTAGGCTGCGTTGCCGGTGCCGTTGGGGCCGGCGCGGCTGGTTTATTTTCCACAGCTTTTTGCGCGTCGTCCTTGGTAATACGGCCGTCGCGGCCTGTGCCAGAAACGGCGCCGGGATCGACACTGCCTTCCGCCAGAATTTTTGCGGCGGCGGGCGATGGCGTACCGGTCGCGTAGGTTTGCTGCTGTGTGGCCGGTTCCGGTGCTTTTGCAGCGGGTTGGGTTGTGGGTTCTGCTGCCGGTGCTTCGGCCGGTTTTGCCGGTGCGCTGCTGCCGCTTCCTGCTGCTGCATCGGTATCTATTTTAGCAAAAAGAGCACCTACGGGCAGGTCTTCCCCTTCCTTGGCCACCCAGATCAGTTTGCCTGCGGAATCGGCGGAAAGTTCCTGGTTCGCTTTTTCGGTTTCAATTTCGCACAGCGGCTCGTCCATGGCCACGACCGAACCGTCGGGTTTGAGCCATTTGGAAAAGGTAACGCTGGATATGGATTCACCCAGATTCGGGATTTTAAGTTCGATTACGGGCATTGCTGGTGGTGGATGGTGAGGAAATGAGGGTTGTTAAAGGGTTGATGAGGGTTGATAAGGTTGATGAGGGTTGATATTCAGCCGCTCGAATAACATGAAAACTCTCTTTTTTCGAGCGGCTGAATATCAACCCTCATCAACCTTATCAACCCTCATCAACCTCCCTATAACATCCCGCAAAATTAGAAGTTTTAACCCGGATAACCATCTAATACTTTTCTTCTTTAAATCATTGATTTACTTCATTTCCGCTACATTCGCAGATGATTTGCCCCCATTGATCCTAAAAGAGATGTATGGAGTGCATGCTCCTCCGCACATTCGTCCCGTTCAAGGAAATCCGGCAAAGCATGTACAACACTATTTGCCCGTGTTTTTCCCAATGCCTGCGTTTCCACACTGATAACAAATAACTGATAACCAATAACTAACAATGAGCAGCGGTTTTGTTCTCCTGATTATCCTCATCATCACCGGCGTCATCCTCGCCGGGCTTTACAACAGACTGGTAAAGCTTCGCAATGGCGCTGAAGAAGCCTTCAAATCCATCGATATTTTCCTCAAACAGCGCTACGATCTGATTCCCAACCTGGTGAACACCATCAAGGGTTACACGCAGTACGAAAGTAGCACGCTCGAAAAAATCGTGCAATTGCGCAGTCAGGCCATGTCGGCCAACGGAACCGACGGCGGTGCTGCGGAAAATGCTTTGTCCGGCGCACTGAAATCGGTGTTCGCCCTGGCGGAGAATTACCCCGACCTGAAAGCCAACCAGGAATTCCTGAATTTGCAACAAACCCTCACCGGACTGGAAGAAAGTATCCAGCGCGCCCGCCGTTACTACAACGCTTCGGTGCGCGACCTCAACAACTCCGTCGAAACGTTCCCAAGTAATATTTTTGCCGGCATGTTCGGTTTCCATAAAATGGACTACTTCGAAGTGGACGAAGCCGAAACACAAAACGTGAAAGTTCAATTTTGAGCGCCATGCTGAAACGCGGTTTGTTTTTGCTGCTGTTCTGCTGGGCGGCGGCTGTGCCCCTACGGGCGGAGTATTTTACGATCACGAATTATTCCGTGCGGGTCGTGTTCACGGAAGAAGGGTACGCCGATTTCGATGAAACCATCGAGGTACTGTTTTCCGAACCGCGCCACGGTATTTTCAGAAATATCCCTCTGAAAAGCGAAGTGAACGGTACCACGGTGACGCGTATTATCCGCGACATCGAAGTGCAGGGCTTCAAATTCAGCCAGTCTAAAGAAGGCAATAACCTGGTGCTGAAAATCGGCGACGCCGACAAATACGTGGAAGGCCGGCAGGTATACCACATCACGTACAGGGTATTGAATCCGCTGAATTTTTTTGAAGACCACAGCGAATTTTACTGGGATCTGCTGGGTACTTCCTGGCCGGTGGTAACGGAATCATTTGTTTTTGATGTACAACTCCCGTCCCGTATTTCCCTGACCGACAACGATGTACGGTGCTACACGGGGCCGCGTGGCTCTACTGCCCAGGGGGCCGTATTGCAGGTCGCGTCCAATAGAATCGGCGGCCGGGCCAATGACAAACTCATGCCCGAATCAGGTGTGACGCTGGCGATCCGCATGCCGAAAGAAGCGTTCCAGCCCATGACCGACTGGGAATATCTGCGGGCAAAACATGGACTTCTGCTGGCGCCGATTCTTTTCCTGTTATCGGGCCTGCTGGCGGTTTACATGGCCCGCAACCGGAAGCAGCCGGTTATGACCGAGTATTTTCCGCCGGACGGACTTTCGCCGGTCATCGCGGGCGGTTTCGTGGATCATAGCGTGGATAACAACGACGTGCTCAGCCTCATCCCGCACCTGGCCAACAAAGGCTACCTGCGGATGGAAATGGAGAAAAAAAGCGGCCTTTTCGGCAAAGACAAGGTGCGGTTTTTCAAGTTGAAAGAAGCGGGCGATGACCTGATGGATTTTGAAAAGCAGTTTTTCGATGCGCTTTTTTCCACGGGCGATCAGGTGGAACTGGCCGACCTGAAAGACAAATTTTACGTGCACCTGAATTCCGTCCGGGCCAGTGTACAAGCCTGGATACAAAGCCAGGGCTGGTACGAGGCGGATCAGAGAACGCTGGGATGCACGGTATCGATCGCGGCACTCGCAGCGATAATCTGGGGCGGTTACGCGGTGTTCGGGCAGGAAAATCTGGATGGTATCGCGCTGATAGTAGTTGGTTTTGTCCTGTTTTACCTGGCCGGCCGCTTCAATAAGCGCACCGTTAACGGCAATGAAACCTACCAGAAACTCGAAGGTTTCCGGCAGTTTGTCAAAAAAGCCGAGCGCCCGGTCATCGAGCGCCTGCTGAAAGACGATCCGACGTATTACGATAAAACGATGCCGTATGCGCTGGCGTTCGGCTACCTGGCCAGCTGGAACAAACAATTTGACGGACTGCTTTCGCAACCGCCCGGCTGGTACCATGGCGTGGGCTACGGCACCGGCAATTTCAACGACGGCTGGAGTAGTTTCGCTACGAGTTTTCCCGACGAGGTAGACAATATCGGTTCGGTGTTCAGTTCGGCGCCGAGCAGCAGTTCTTCGGGCGG
>JAKQJD010000250.1 GCA_029561355.1 Bacteroidota bacterium
GGACGGCGACACAGCCACGGACGGTAACGACAATGGTGACAACGGCCCGCTGGGTATCCAGTCGACCATCATTGCGCTGCAACCGAACACGGAAACGGCTAATGAGCCGGGTCAGGGTGGTACACAAGACGATGCTGCGGACACGAACGGTAACATGACGGTCGACTTCGGCTTCGTGCCGAACATGTCGGTGGGTTCCACGGTATTTGCAGATGACAACAACAACGGCATTTACAATGAAGCCACGGAAGACGGAATTTCCGGCATTACGGTAGAATTGTATTCGACCGGTGCGGACGGTATCGCCGGCACCACGGATGACTACCAGGTGGGCACGGATGTAACGGACGCCAATGGAGATTACTTCTTCGGCAACCTGATCCCCGGTGAATACTACCTCGTTATTCCTTCGACGCCGACGAACGTACCCGTTTCGAGCACGAATACCGACACGGCAGATAACCAGCAGGACAACGACGATAACGGTATACAAACCGGAGGTTCCGGTACCCTGGTAACCTCGCCCGAATTCACCCTGACGCCTGCGCTCGAACCGACGTCCGTTGAAAACGGCAACAGCGGCGGCGCACAGGACGATGCGGCGGATAACAACGGGGATATGACACTCGACTTCGGTTTCTTCCAGGTCGGCTCTATCGGAAACTATGTCTGGAACGACCTGAATGCCAATGGTATCCAGGAGTCCGGTGAGCCGGGTATCCCGGGTGTTACGGTTACCCTGACGGGAACTGACAACAACGGCAACCCCGTTAACCTGACGACGACGACCGGTGCGAACGGTGATTATTTGTTCCCGAACCTGTTCCCGGGTACTTATTCGGTAACGTTCGGTACACCTGCCGGATTCCCGAATGCTTCACCTTCCAATACGACCACCGACGGTCTGGATTCCGATCCGATTGGAGGTGTGATCACAAACATCGTATTGACCTCCGGTGAAAATGACCTGACCAATGATGCCGGTTTCTACGCCTGCCCCGTTATCACAATCGCAGGTTTGCCGGTACAGGATATCTGCCCCGGCGAAGATGTGGATGCGATCTTTATCACGACTACACCCGGCGCGACGGCGATCAGTTGGAGCGGCGGCGCGGCGATCGGCCTTGCAAACGGCGGCCCGGTAGCGGGTCCGAATGCAACCATCCCGGCGTTTATAGCCACGGCGGAAGGAACGGTAACGATTACGGTTACCGCAATTCTGGGTCAGTGCACCATCACCAAAACGTTTACCCTGACGGTGAATGATGCGACGCCCCCGGTATTCGACAACTGCCCTGTAGGCGCCACGCCCGGAGCACCCGGCATGGTGATGATCGGCAACGATCCCGACCAGTGCAGCGGTAAATTGAACTGGCCGATCCCGGTCGCGACGGACGAATGTGCCACTTTTGTAACCATCACACAAACCGGCGGACCGCTTTCGGGCACTGTGATACCAATCACCTGCCCGCCGACACCGCAGACGGTTACGTACACGGCGAACGACGGAAATGGAAACATTTCAATGTGTTCTTTCCAGGTAATGGTGATCGATACGGAACAACCTGAATTCGATGCGGATATTCTGATGCCCGGCGATGTGACGGTTGAGTGCAATGCCGTTCCGACGAACTGCATCCCGCGCACCGGCGGTGCATGCCTGCCGCTCACCAATGCGGACGTGCACGACAACTGCACCCTGCCTGCTGCGCTGACGGTAGCGTTTAACGAAGTAAGCACACAGGATCCGAATCCTGCCAACTGCGGACACTATAATTACACGATCACCCGCACCTGGACGATCACGGACTGCGCAGACAATGCCCTGATCGCAGGCGGTTTCGCACCTACCCATGCGCTGGTACACACGCAGGTGATTACGGTACACGACACGACCAAACCGACGGCGCTTTGCAAAAACGCGACGGTTACGCTGGACAAAACGGGCAAATATATACTCGATCCCGCACTGGTTGACAACGGCTCTACGGACAATTGCGCACCGGCTGCCAACCTGGCATTCAGTGTAACACCAAGCGTGTTTACCTGTGCCAATATCGGCCCGAATACGGTGACCCTGAGTGTAACGGACCCATGTTTGAACGTGGGTACCTGCACGGCAGTGGTAACGGTACAGGAAGGTATCGCACCTTGCACACCGCAATACAACGTGGTGACTAGTTGCCTGGACAACGCGACAACACTCGACAATGGCCAGTTCCAGGATATGATCACGATCAAATCCCTGGCCATGCAAACCTGGAGTATTGCGACGAACTCGGGCCTGTACACGACCACGAGCCCTGCGCCCCCGGCTGCACCGGTAACGATTGCAGCAGGAACGCAGTTCACGGCCGGTACGGCGGATGGTATCGACAATGATGGCGACAACGCTGTCGACGAGGCCGACGAGATGATTTATTACACCTTGAAAGGCCGCTTCACGGAATGTGTGGGTTACAATATCACGGTGAGCAATGCGGGCGCCGGCAACTTCGGCATGGCTCCTGCGGCTACTACGTCCACGATTTCCAACAAAGCCTGCTACCCGACTCCGTACTTCGTGAACATGAACGACCCGTTCTGCCTGAACACACCTCCGTTCACCATCGAGGTGGCCGCTTACAATAACGCGGTGGGCACCGTGGTGCCGGGTTCCATTACGGTCGACGGTGTAGTGACGAATGTGTTCGATGCGGCTGCGCTGGGCGAAGGCCCGCACATGATTATGGCGACCTTCGATGCGGGTTCCGCAACGAATACGCTGACGATCAACGGCGTACTGCAACCGGGCAGCGGCACGATGGCAGATGCCCTGGCCGATCCGGGATGCAAACAAAAGATCATCCAAACGGTACAAATTGTCGGTACGCCGACGACAGTGGTGTGCAACGATACGGTACACGTTTCGCTGGATGCTTCCTGTATGTTTATGATCATGCCGGACGATGTACTCGAGGGTAGTTATTTCTGCTACGACGACTACACGGTAGAACTGGACGTAACGCCGCCATTCGGCAACGGCCCGTGGATCCCGGCAAAAGTAGATGCCGACGACATTGGCCACTATTACACGTACCACCTGGTGCATGACCAGAGCGGCAATCTGTGCAGTGGTGTGGTATTGATCGAAGACAAATTAGCCCCTGCGGTGACCTGTCCTCCGGATGTATCGGTAGCCTGTAGCGAATCGACAGATGTTTCCCATACGGGCAACGTAACTGCCACGGATTGTGATACTTATACTATTGTCATTGACGACGATTATACGAACTTCGGCCCATGTGCCGACCCGCGTGCCGAGATCGTGCGCACGTTTATCGTGACCGACCATTCGGGCAACCAGAACACCTGCTCGCAAACGATTACGATCGTACCGTTCGACCTGGCAGACGTAACGATGCCGGCCGACATAACGGTCAACTGTGAAAGCGCCTACCTGAACCCGTCGGCAACGGCGCCCGACCATACGGGCCGCCCGAGCATCAACGGATACCCGATAGGAGTAGGCGGTCTTTGCGCTGCATCACTGGGCTTCACGGACGTGCGACTGGATATCTGCCCCGGCAGTTTTGAAATTCTGCGTACCTGGGTAGTAGCGAGCACCTGCACACCGCTGAGTGCGACCAACCCGATCACGCATACGCAACGTATCCAGGTACTGGATCTGGGCGGCCCTGCATTTGCCTGCCCCGGCGACTTCACGGTAAGTGTGGACGGCGGCAGCAACTGCTGCGCGACGGCTCCATTGCCGCGAATGATCATCACGGAAGGCTGCTCGGGTATCGTGAACCTGAAAGCGAAAGTGACAGGTAACGACCCGATCACGGGCAACCTGATCACCTTCACTGTGAACGGCACACTGTCCGACTTCCCGGGTAACAACTACTGGGTAGCCGACACCATGGCTGTATTCGGTACGACGCAGTGCCTGCCGCGCGGGGTATACCAGGTAGTGTACAGCGCTGAAGACCACTGCGGTAACCTGTCGAGTTGCTCGTTCAACCTGACGGTAGAGGACCTGGTTCCGCCGGTAGTGTCCTGCACACAGCAGACGACGGTGGCCATCGGGGTAGACGATCCGTTCGATTGTTACGTGCCTTCCAGTACCTGCGAATCGGCAGGGGTGACCTGGGTTCCGGCTTCGGCCTTCGACCAGGGCTCGTTCGACGACTGCAACAACGTACGCTTTACCATCCGGCGGATGCCGGAAGCGGACAGCACGTACTCGGCTTGCATCGATGCGCTTGAGTCGCAGTGCAACGGCTACGAATACAATGTGGCAACTGCCGAAAACGACTCGATCAAGTTCTACTGCTGCGAGGTGGGCACGACACAAACCGTGATCCTGCGCGTGTACCAGGTAGACCTGTACGGCCAGACGATGTACGACGCGGACGGTTACCCGATCTACAACGAATGTATGATCCAGGTGACGGTTCAGGACAAAATTGCGCCGGTGTGCGTACCGCCTGCCAGTGTGACGGTAAGTTGTGAAAACTTCGACCCGACCCTGTGGGCCTACGGTTACCCGGAAGTGACGGACAACTGCTGCCTCGACCAGACACCTCCAACCAGCGCCGATGCGCAGGGACAGGCAGGAATTCCTTCGGGAACAACCGCCATCCAGGATGTTTGCGGCGCGACGCAGAAAACGTACTACAACAACTTCCTGAACGCGAACTTCGACACGACCTGCAACCGTGGTATCATCATCCGCCGCTTCACGGCGTGGGATTGCCAGGGACAGTCGAGCAGTTGCACACAGCGTATCACCGTGACCAA
>JAKQJD010000252.1 GCA_029561355.1 Bacteroidota bacterium
CCGCGCGTTACCAAAACAAGATATTTCCGTCTGTAGGTTTTACTTATTTTTGAGGGAATTTATAATGAAAGCCTAAAGCCGTACAATAACCTGTAATCGTATATTTATGGATAAGAATTTGCAATGAGGAGAGCGGAGTGATTTGAAACAAAAAACACACTTTTAAAAACCTTCCAATGAAAATGCCGACTCGAAAAAACTACCCGCTATCCCACCCTGACCGCCCGCCATTCATCGTTCATCATTCATCATTCATCATTCAATGTGCGGGATAGCGGCGATTTTTAAACACCGGCCTTTGCCGGATTCGGATGAACTGATCCGCCGGATGACGGACAGGATGCAGCACCGAGGGCCGGATGCCGACGATCATTACGTCGACGAACGGGTGGCGCTCGGACATCGCCGGCTGGCGATCATAGACCTGTCGGAACTGGGTTGCCAGCCGATGTGGGACGTGACGGGGCGTTATGCGGTCGTTTACAACGGCGAAATTTACAATTACAAGGAATTAAAGGCGGAGTTACCCGATTATCCGTTTCGTTCGGAAAGCGACACGGAGGTGCTGCTGGCAGGATTTGTAGCCTGGGGAACAGCGATGTTTGCCCGCTTGAACGGCATTTTTGCATTTACCCTGTACGACAAGCAGGAAGGGCGGATGTTTGTGGTGCGCGATCGCTTCGGTATCAAACCGTTGTATTATTCCGCCGACGAGCGTTTCTGCATGGTGGTATCCGAACAGAGCGCCATTTTGCACAGCGGCATGGTGGAGCGGCACATCTCGCGCGAAGCCCTGGCCGATTACCTGTACAATGGCGCCGTTGCCGGCAATCAGCGATGCTGCGAAAGTGTTCACCAACTGCCTGCCGGGCATTATATGGTGCTGGAAAAGGGGAAAGCGCCTGAAATCAAGTCATTCTGCCTGTTTTTTGAAAATATTCGGCCCATCGGCCAGATCCGCCTGGAAGATGCGCAAAAAGAAGTCAAACGCCTGCTGACCCGGGCAGTGGAGCGCCAACTGGTGAGCGATGTGCCGCTGGGCGCTTTTTTATCGGGCGGCATCGATTCCAGTGCAGTGGTGGCACTGATGTCGGAAGTGAGTACCGAACGCCCGCTGACTTTTACGGTGGGGTTTCGGGAAACCAAATTCGACGAGAGCGAATACGCGGCGCTCATCGCCAAAAAATTCAATACGCGGCATACGGTGCTCACGCTGGTGCCCGACGATTTCCTGCACGAACTGCCCAATATGCTCGATGCGCTGGATTCGCCTACGCTGGACGGCATCAATACCTACGTGGTGTCGAAAATGACCCGAAAAGCGGGCGTGACGGTAGCATTGTCTGGGCTGGGCGGCGACGAACTTTTTGCGGGATATGC
>JAKQJD010000255.1 GCA_029561355.1 Bacteroidota bacterium
AGGAATTGAACCCGCGACCATCTGATTATGAGTCAGCCGCTCTAACCACCTGAGCTACAAGCCCTTGTTCTTGCTGATCGTAAGAACGGCGCAAAAATAAAGATAATTCCCGAGATGGGAAATCAATTTTCAGGACTTCTGCTGCGGGCAGGAAAATGCACCCCTAAAGCCAGATGCAAATTTGAAATGGAAAACACACGTTCGTCGGGCGGCTTCGGGTACAAACCCTTCCCTAAAAGCCTGGATCCATGTAACATATAATAAAGGTTCTTGTGTTTTTTGCCCCGGAAGTAAAACACCGACTCATACAAATACCCCCGGAAATGATGGGTATTGTATCGATTGCAAATGAGATTGCAATCGCCGTTTTCCTTACCGTAGATGATCAAAAGGCTGTTAATCCAGCCGAGGCTTTCGAAGACTTGTATGTTTGCACGGACGGACATGGAAGAAAAATAACCCCAGTAATCGTAAATGCCCCGCGTACCGCCGTAAATCAGCGGATGTGTTCGAAAGTTGGCATTTCCGAAACCCGTACTAATCATGAAATGTTTTGGCTGCACGAAAGCCAGGCTGACTTCCGCATGGTCGGAATTTCCTACCGTTCCCAGGCCTGCCATCAGTCCCATTCCAAATTTAGTGGTATACATCCCGTTCATTTGCGCACCGCTAGTTCCTAATCCTGCGGAAAAATCGGCAATGCCGGTTTTTTCGGGGATAATGACTTGTGGTATATTGGTAGTAATACATCCGCCGGATAAGGCACTTAAAAAACAGATAAATAAGGAAAAACGATTCATAAATAATCTATTTTTAGTCACATATACATTTACCCTGCCCCACTTTCCCACCGACTTCGCACTGTCGACTTCGCACTTCGCACTGCCCTCACTCCTGCCAGTACACCCGTTTTACCCGCTCCGAAATATTCGTAAATACCTCGTAAGCAATGGTTTGCAGGCACACAGCCAGTTCCTGCACCGGCGGGTCTTCTCCGAAGATAACGACCTCGTCACCCTCCCTCGCTGCCTGGATACCCGTAATATCTACCATGGTCATGTCCATACACACGTTTCCGATGGTCGGTGCGCGGTGCCCGCGTACCAGCACCGAAAAACGCCCGCCGCCGGCCAGCCGCAAAAAACCGTCGGCGTAACCGATGCTGATGGTGGCGATACGGGTAGGGTGTTGCAGCGGACCGCTGTTTCGGTTGTACCCCACCGTGTCGCCGGTCGGTATTTCCTTGATCTGGCTGATGGTGGCTTTGAGGGTGTTCACCACACGCAACTGGTCCTGCAATCCGGCGCTATCTATGCCATACAGCCCGATGCCCAGGCGCACCATGTCGAAATGGTATTCCGGAAAACGAACGATGCCGCCCGTATTGCAAATATGCCGGATGGGCATGTAACCCAGCGCCGCGCCGATGCGGTCGGATAATTCCCTGAAAACGCTTGCCTGCCGGTGCGTAAATGCGTCGTGTTGCGCAGCATCGCTGGCCGAAAGGTGCGAAAAAACGGACTGCACCCGCAGATTCGGATATTGGAGCAAACGTTCGGTAAGCGGCTGAATATCGGCGGCTTCGAAGCCCAGGCGATGCATGCCCGTATCCAGTTTCAGGTGAACGGACAATTGTTTTTCCTTACCCGTAAAATGGATCAGTTCGTCCAGCATTTGCAGGCTGTATACCTCGGGCTCCAGTCGAAAACGGTACATGGCGTCGAAACTCGCCGGTTCGGGATTGAGCACCAGAATGGGCAAATTCACCCCCGAATGCCGCAGTTCGATACCTTCGTCGGTGTAGGCCACGCCGAGGTAATCCACCCGGTGAAATTCCAGCAGTTTGGCCACTTCTGCCGAGCCGGAGCCGTACCCCGCCGCTTTCACCATAGCCATCGTGCGCGTTCCCGGTTGCAGCAGACGCTTGTAGGCATTCATGTTGTGCACCAGCGCGGTGAGATTCACTTCCAGCAGGGTTTTGTGGGCTTTTTGTTCCAGTCTGCGGGCGATGCGCTCGAATTCGAAAGTCCGTGCGCCTTTCAGCAGAATAAGTTCGTCGTGAAAGTCGTGTACGGCGATATTTTGCAAAAACGACTCCGTTTCGGGATAAAAAACGGCTTCAAAACCTGCTGGCAGAAATGCCCGAATGGCGGGAATGGCGGGACCGATGCCTATCAAGCGGCCCACGCCCTGCATCTGAACGGCTGCGGCTACCTGCTCCCACAATTCCCGGGCAGGCAAACCGCTTTGCAGAATATCGGAAAGAATCAGCGTCACTTTCCCCGTGCGGGCCTGGTGGCGTGCGAATTGCAGGGCGATGCGCAGCGATGCGAGGTCGTTGTTGTAAAAGTCGTTGACCAGGGTACAGTGCCGGATGCCCGATTTTAGTTCGAGCCGCATTTCTACCGGCTCCAGCCGCCGCATACGTTCCGCAATGTTTTTTTGCGGAACGCCGAGCAGGTGAAGTACAGCCCAGCAGTGAATCGCATTTTCGATAGAAGCGGAGTCGGAAAACGGGATTTCAATGGCCGCCAGTTCGATCATTTGCCGGAAAGCGGCACGAATCTGAGTGAAACCATCGGCATTTGTTTGAATATCAATAATT
>JAKQJD010000261.1 GCA_029561355.1 Bacteroidota bacterium
GGCCTGCGAACTCAACGAACGCATCGCCGCCATCGCATCGGTCACCGGAAGCATGGCTCCGATCAAACTGGCTTCCTGCAACCCGCAACGCCCCGTGCCCGTTATGGAAATTCACGGCACGGCCGACGGCGTGGTGCCCTACACCGGCCAGCAGCTCACGATGGTAGCCATTCCCGATTTGGTCAGCGCCTGGGCCGCATTCAATAACTGCAACCCGACGCCGGTAGTGACCAGCGTACCCAATACCAACACCGGCGACGGCTGCACCGCCGAACGTTTCGTGTACAGCGGCGGCGATGCAGGCAGCACGGTGGAGCATTACAAGATTATCGGCGGCGGACATACCTGGCCCGGCGCAGCATTTATCATCGGCGTGACGAACCAGGATTTTAAAGCCAGTCAGGAAATCTGGCGCTTTTTCAGCAAATATGATTTAAACGGCAGCACTACGGGCGTTACGACGCCTTCTTCGGCTGGCGATTGGACGGCTACGCCTAATCCGGCGGGCGATTTTCTGTTGCTGCAATCTGCCGCACAGCAGCCTGTACAGCGCATTCAGGTGTGGGATGCGGCGGGAAAACTGTACCGGACAGTGCAGCCTGCGGCCGCCGGGTCGATACGCCTGGAAACGACGGACTGGCCGAAAGGGCTGTATCTGATCTCGGTCGAGCAGGACGGGAAGCGGACGTCTCTTAAAGTCATGAAGACGGGTGCTTAGTGGGTGCTTAGTGGTGGCATGGGATTTAGAAAAAAGACAAGAGTCTGTTGGCGTACGCCAACAGACTCTTGTCTTTTTTCTAAATCCCATGCCACCACTTGTAAAGCGAAAAAGCCATATTTAAGGATGGTGAAAGCGTAATTTACTGAAAAGCGACGAGTTGCCTGCCCGTGTGGCTGGATTTCAGCAGCATCGTGAATTGTGCTTCGGGGGTGAGTGAAAGATTAGGAACAAATTGGCCGATAAGTGTGTCCACATAGCCTTCCGGCTTGTCTGTTCGGTCAATAACAATAAAAATTGTATTGGCTTGTACGTCGTAGTGTCCTGAAATCGGGTTGAATTTCAAAAGGGGCATCTCGTCGTTCAGGTAGTTTTCGAAAGAGCCCTCGTCTATCAAGCCCAGCGGCTCCTCAAAATCCTGTATAATGAGTTTGTGATTTGGATCAAAAACATTGGTATAGGCGTTGCTTATTGACGTGGGCAAACTCGCCGGCGTCTGCGGAATAATAATCGTCGTCGGCCCCACAGGCACATTCCCCGGATACGTGCCCAGCACGTCGAACGACTTCGAATCATTACACTCTCCGTCCTCGATAGATAACGATACCGTACCGGCAATACCCGATGGCACTTTCACGATCAGCCCGCCCTCGGCCGTTTTAACGGAAGCGGCTTCCACGTTGTCGAAACGGACCTTGGTACTGGCGCTCACGCCTTTGGCTTCAATAAAAATCTCATAACCAATGGGGTTGGCGGCAGGTTGCAGGCTGGTAATGCCAAAATCGCCTACATCACATTTGTCTTTGCAGGAAGGGAGGAAAAGGGCTGCAAAAAGCAGCGGAACGAGTACTCGGCGGATGTTTTTCATATGTATTGGATTGTTTTAGTGGTTAAACTCTGAATTTGACCGCTGATTCAAATGATTGATGTGAATACATGATTTGCGTCCATTTAAAAGGAAAACCTTCTGTCGCCCGTTCCGTATCGTAATCATTG
>JAKQJD010000273.1 GCA_029561355.1 Bacteroidota bacterium
GGCCTGCCGCTAGCGTTCATCCTGAGCCAGGATCAAACTCTCCATCGTATATTCTTCAACCATCCGAAGATGGTTTGTTGTTTGTACGATATTCGAGCGATTTCTCTGACTAAACTCTTTGTCCTCTCCGGGTTATTTTCCTAACCTTCTCTCTCCTCTCCCTTCCTTTACCTTTTCTCGCTACCTTTCTGTCAATGAACTTCTTTATGTCAAATATCCCTTCGGATATCATCTTTAACTTCCTTCTTTCCCTACCCCTTCAGTTTCTCAACCTCCGAATCGGGCTGCAAAAGTACAAACTTTCTTTCCTCCCAACCAAACTTTTGTGCAAACTTTTTTACACTTTTTTTTCACCACCTCTTCCAATCAACCTCCTTTCCAACGCTCCAATCTCACTTTCATCCATCCCTTTCTCCCGAAGCGGCCGCAAAGATATGGCAATATTTTATTCCACCAATACCCCGCCTGAAAATTTTTCAAAGAATTTTCTTCTGTTTGGCTGGTTGTGAAGTCGGAAATGCGCTAAATGTCTGATAGACAATGCTTTTTCAAAAAACGCAAATGTGTTTCCATGTTCCCGTTATCAGGTAATCCGGCAACTGACTTAAGACAAGCAGAAAAACAGATTTTCTTTCCGGAAATGCCCAACTAGACTTTCCTTTGCTTCGTCTTGTTTTGCTCCTTTCCAGGACGCCGTTTTTATCCAACCAATCATGTTACCATGAAAAAGTACTTTTTTCTGATCGCCGCCCTTACCTGGGCCGCCGTCTCGTATGCACAGAATGGTCTGCGCTCGCTTTATTCCCCCGACAAATCGGTGAAAATCGTGGTGGGCCTGACTCCAAAAACCGGCGAACCCTTTTACACCGCTTCTTATTACGGCAAACCGGTGTCCAACGGCAAACTAGGCTTCAAAGCCGTAGACGCCGATTTTTCACAGAATTTCATCTGGAAACAAACCACTACTGCCAGTAGTGACCAGGTGTGGAAACCTGTCTGGGGCGAAGTCGCATCCATCCGCGACAACTACAAGGAGTTGACCATGCAACTGGAAAACAGTTCGGGCAAAATGAACATCCGGTTCCGTGCATATAATAATGGTGTCGGTTTCCGCTACGAATTCCCCGACCAGCCGCGGAAAGAACTGGCCGTGACGGACGAGGTCACACAATTTACCATGACCGGCGACCACACGGCCTGGTGGATTCCCGGCGATTACGACTCCAATGAGCACGTATACACCACATCTAAAATCAGCGCGATCGACAACACGCCGTACGAAAAGGAAAAATCGATCTCCACCAAACACATCGTCGACCAATACGCCGTTCAAACACCGATCACCATGCGCGCTGCCAACGGTACACATATAAGTATAGTGGAAGCAGGTCTGGTTGATTTTGCCGCTATGCACCTGATGGCCGACCCGAAAGAACTGAGTTTCAAAGCCAACCTCATTCCTTCAGCGGTGCCGACCATCAAGTCCGTCAATAAAATTCCGTTCAAATCGCCCTGGCGCGCCATCCTGCTGTCCCGCGATGCCGCCGGTATCCTGAATTCCAAACTGATCCTCAACCTCAACGAGCCCTGCAAGATCGAAGGCGACCTCAGTTGGATCAAACCGCAGAAATACGTGGGCATCTGGTGGGAAATGCACGTTAACAAAAGCACCTGGGACTACGCAGGCAGCCAGAGTGCCTTGTCTTTTCAGGGCGATCTCAAGCCTAGCGGCAAACACGGCGCTACCACGGAGAACACCAAAAAATACATCGACTTCGCTTCCAGGCACGGTTTCGACGGCGTGCTGGTAGAAGGCTGGAACGTGGGTTGGGAAAACTGGTTCGGTCATTGGAAAGACGAGGTGTTCGATTTCACCAAACCCTATCCCGATTACGACATCGACGAACTGTCGCGGTACGCCAAAGAAAAAGGTGTAAAAATTATCATGCACCACGAAACCTCCGCTGCCGTTCCGAGTTACGAACGCCAGATGGACGACGCCTATGCCTACATGAAAAAACACGGCATGAACTCCGTCAAAACTGGCTACGTCGGCCGTATTATTCCGAAAGGCGAATGGCACGACGGGCAATGGATGGTGAACCACTACGTAAGAGTTGCCGAACGCACTGCCCAAAACAAGATCATGCTCGATGCTCATGAACCCGTTCGGCCAAGCGGCCTGCAGCGCACCTGGCCCAACTGGCTGGCCTGTGAAGCGGCCCGCGGACAGGAATTTAACGCCTGGAGCACCGGCAACCCGCCCGAACATGAAACCATTCTGCCGTTCACACGGCTGCTCGGCGGACCGATGGACTACACGCCCGGCATTTTCCAGATCGAGGTCAATCAGTTTGATCCGAACAAAAAGGAACGTGTGCACACGACAGTGGCCAAACAACTTGCCCTGTACGTCACGCTGTATTCGCCCCTGCAAATGGCGGCCGACCTGCCGGAGAACTATGAAAAACGCCTCGACGTATTCCAGTTCATCAAAGACGTGCCGGTCGAGTGGAGCGACAGCAAAGTGCTCAATGCTTCCATCGGCGATTATATGACGGTAGCGCGGAAGCAAAAAGGCACCCAGAACTGGTTCCTCGGTTCTATCACCGACGAAAATGCCCGCGACTTCAACCTCGATCTGAATTTCCTACAGGCAGGAAAGGTGTATGAAGCGACTATTTACGAAGACGGCGCCGGCGCCGACTGGCTGAAAAACCCCTACCCTGTCAACATCCGTAAAATTCAGGTGCGCAAAGGCCAGAAACTGCCCGTCAAACTGGCGGCAGGCGGCGGATGCGCTATTTCGCTGACAACCAAATGATCATAATTCTGGAAAAACACGGCCTGCCGGACGACGACACCCGGCAGGTCGTTTTTAACTTGTATGATGCCGTTTTCGGCAAACCTGCCGGCGAAAAGGTGCAGGAACGAATGACAAATGCCCGCGACCTGCTCGTTCTCATCACGCAAACCGAAGACGGAACGCCCACAGGATTCAAAATAGGATACCGGCAGGATCCAACCACCTGGTATTCCTGGCTGGGCGGCGTATTGCCCGAATTCCGTGGGCAAGGCATCGCCGCGGCTTTGATGCAGCACCAGCATAATTGGGCTAAAAACCACGGTTATCGACGTATTCAAACCAAAACCATGAACCGCTGGCGCAGTATGCTGATTCTGAATCTGAAATTCGGGTTCGACGTGATCGGAACGTATCTGGCTGTGGACGGAACCCTGCGTATTATTCTGGAGAAACGATTGTAATGCCCGTTATAGCATGAAGGGCGAAGCGGCAGGCAAACTCCGAAACACATCCCCCCTAACAACTGTTTCCACTTAAAATACTATTTTTGCGCCAGCAAAACCGTCCATCTGCATCAGCTCACCTTTTACCGATAAAAAATGGGAGATATTCAAATTCAAGAAGACTGGAAAAACGAACAGGAGGAGTGGCTTGAAGCGCTCGAAGAAGTCCTTGAAAGTCAGGGCAAGGCCCGCACCGAAGAACTTTTCCAGCGCCTCCGCGCGCTCATGGCCCGCAAAGGCGTGGGCAACGGAGGTCCTGCGCTCAATACACCTTATATAAATACGATTGCAACCGAAGACCAGCCGAAATATCCCGGCGATCTCGCTCTTGAACAACGCATTGAACAAGTTATCCGCTGGAATGCCCAGGCCATGGTGCTCCAGGCGCAGGATAAGGAACTGGCACTCGGCGGGCACATCGCTACCTACGCTGCCAGCGCCACCATGCTGGAAGTGCTGTACCACCACTTTCTCCGCAAACGTTCCAAAGAGTACGGTGGCGACCTGCTCATGATCCAGGGCCACTCTTCTCCGGGCACTTATTCCCGCGCCGTGTGGGAGGGCCGTCTGCCGGAGCAATCTATCGCAGATTTCCGGCAGGAACTGCTCGGCGGCGTTTCCAGTTACCCGCACCCGCGCCGTATGCCGAAATTCTGGCAGGCGCCCACGGTATCCATGGGCCTCGGCCCAATGACCGCCGTATATCAGGCGCGTTTTATGAAATACCTCGAAAATCGTGGCCTGAAACCTGAAAACGGTGGAAAAGTGTGGCATTTCATCGGCGACGGTGAAATCGACGAGCCGGAAATCTACGGCACCATCGGGCTCGCCAGCCGCGAAAATCTCGACAATGTCATTTTCGTAGTGCACTGCAACCTGCAACGCCTCGACGGCCCCGTCCGCGGCAATGGCAAGATCATTCAGGAAGTAGAAAGACATTTCTTCGGCGCCGGCTGGGAGGTTATCAAGGTGCTGTGGAGCAGCGACTGGGATGTCCTGTTCGCCAAAGACGAAAACGGAGTCCTGCTGGCCCGCCTCGAAGGACTGGTCGACGGACAATTTCAGGAAATGGCGTCTTCCAACGACGGCGCAGTCATCCGCAAATTACTGATAGGTGAAGACGCCAACAGCGCTGCCATCACCGCACTCCTGCAGGACATTACCGACGAACAACTCGCTAAAATGCGCCGTGGCGGCCACGATCCGGAAAAAGTATACGCCGCTTACGAGCGCGCTGTGAAATCCAAACGCCCCGTCGCCATCATTTGCAAAACGGTGAAAGGTTACGGCATGGGTAAGGCTGCGGAAGGCAAAAACAAAGCCCACCAGACCAAGGACCTCAGCGCCGACAGCCGCGTGGAAACCAAAAACCGCTACGCGATTCCGATTTCGGACGACGAAGCGAAAGCGGCCAAATTCTGGTTCCCGGCGCCGGACGCGCCCGAAACGAAATACCTCCACGAACGCCGTAAATCGCTGGGCGGCTACCTGCCCGAACGTTCGGATAAATATGAAAAATTCGACCTGCCCGACCTGTCTCTTTTTGACAAACAGTTGAAAGGCAGCGAAGCCAGCGCCGGAAAATCGTTTTCCACTACGGCCGCCGTGGTCGACGTGATGACCCAACTGATTCGGAATCCCGCCGTTGGAAAATACATCGTGCCCATCGTGCCCGACGAAGCGCAGACTTTCGGTATGGAGCCCATGTTCAACTCCGTTCAGATCTGGAACCAGAAAGGCCAGATGTATACCGCGCTCGAAATCGGCATTTCCGTGATCAAATACAAGGAATCCAAAACGGGCCAGGTATTGCAGGAAGGCATCAATGAAGACGGCGCAACGGCCTCCTTCACAGCTGCCGGCACGGCTTATGCCCTGCACGGCGTTCCGATGGTGCCGTTTTACATTTATTATTCCATGTTCGGATTCCAGCGGGTGGGCGACATGATTTGGGCGGCTGCCGACATCCTGTGCAAAGGCTTTTTGCTGGGCGGCACGGCCGGTCGCACCACGCTGAACGGTGAAGGACTCCAGCACCAGGACGGGCATTCCATCCTGATGGCGCAGATGGTGCCTTCGGTCATCACCTACGACCCGGCATTTGCCTTCGAACTGGCAGTCATCGTGCACGACGGCCTGCGCCGTATGTACGTCGACAACGAGAACAAAATTTACTACCTCACCGTCTACAACGAAAACCTGTTGATGCCCGAAATGCCGAAAGGTGTGGAGGAAGGCATCAAACGCGGTATTTACCGTTTCAAAAAATCCAGTTCCAAAGGAAGCGCCAAAGCGCACCTGATAGGCTCCGGCGTTATCATCAAACAGGTGATGGAAGCCGCAGAAATTCTGGAAAAAGAAGGTGTAAGCACGGATATCTGGAGCGCTACCTCCTTGTCGGAACTCTACCGCGACGCTGTGGCCTGCGACCGCTGGAACCTGCTTCACCCGGGTGAAAAGGAAAAAGTGCCGTACATTCAGGAAGCGTTGGGGAAAGAGGAAGGTGTATTCGTAAGCGCCAACGACTGGGTGAAACTCACCGCAGGACAACTCGCGCCGTGGATGCCGCAGGACTTCGTAGCGCTGGGCACCGACGGTTTCGGCCTGTCCGAAAGCCGCGAAAGCCTGCGCGATTACTTCGGTATTTCCGCGAAATACATCGCATTTTCAGCCGTACGCCTGCTGCACCGCCAGGGCAAAGTGACGGACAAAGCGGTGAAGGATTTTATGAAGAAATACAAAGTGGAGAGTGAAGGCGCGGATCCGATGAATGTGTAACTGCAACGCTGCAACGCGGATTTCGCGGATTGATAGCGGATTTACGCGGATTTTTGCAACACGGATTTTTTGCCCTTTGGGTTAGGAGTTTATAAAAAAGTAGCCACCCGGATTCATCTCCAGGTGGCTACTTTTTATTTCAACGCTCGTACAAACGAATCCAATCCGCGTAAATCCGCTTTTGATCCGCGAAATCCGCGTTGCAGTTTTTACCCTTTCACCACTTTCACCGTCTTCACCTGCTTGCCCGACTGCACGGCGCAGTAATACAACCCGTTCGACAGTCCTGCCGGCACCTGCCACTGCCAGGATTTTTCCTCGCCTGCACGCACGGCTTCTTGTGTGGCCAATTGCGCCACCAGGCGGCCATCGACATTGTAAATATTTACATTCAGCAGCGCCGTTTCCAGGGCCGTAACTTTTACCTGCAAACGATCCGAGAACGTATTGGGCGTTGCCTGTACCGATTGCAGGTCGAATACCGGCGATTGCGTGGCGGTCAGTTCCCCTTGCCACCAGGTGATGACGGAATCCATATGGGATTTGATCAGTTCGAAATTATTGGCCAGCGCCAGGTCGAAACCATACGTGAGTACACGTGCGCCGCCGGGCGGGTGGTACCATACGCCGCTGGTTTTGCCGGCCAGGGAATAGGAGTTGTCGCCGAAAACGTACACGGATTGCGCTTCCGGGCGAATTTCGAATGCGTCGGCATACCATAATGTGCTGAACTGCCAGTTGATATCCGTCAGACCCGGGATCGGCTGGCCCAGATCCGGGCTCACCAGCGGCACCCCGAAACCGCCGTCGTCGACATACGACTGCACGTCATATTTGGAAATACCGAGAAAATCGTATGGAAAATCGCCGGCCTGGAACGTCACCGGTGCAGCACCATATCGATCGTAAAAAACGTCGTTGCCGATCAGCCACAGGTTGGCCGACGGTTGCGACAAATACTGGATCAGTTCACCGTTATCGGCATTAGCGCCACCCCAAAACTGCAGATCCAGCCCCCAGGAAGATGCCTGCCAGATAACAAGGTCGTATTCGTTCATTTGATCGACGGTCGGGCTGGCCGCAGAGCCGTAGGCATCGATGTATACTGTTTCATAGCCGAGCGAATCGAGTGCGGAAGCCAGGTATTCGGCATTTCCAAAAGCATCGCCGGTATCGTCGACGAAGAGGATGCTGAATTGACCGAAAGACGGCGAGGCCACCGCCCAGAAGAGAAGGATGTAAAGTAGTTTTTGCATAAAACAGGTTCTTTTGAATGGTAAAAAAGTCGGTTTCACTGCCTGGCAAGAGCAGTAGGGCAAAGTAAATAAATTTAGAGGAGATCGGCTTTCAGGCCCGCAGCATTTTGAAAAAACCTTAAATTGCACATATCTTTTCATTTATAGCCTATCCCTTTTATAAACTCATGAAAAAAGCATTACTCCTTTTCGCCTCTCTCTTCGCCTGTATCGGTTTGGGCGCACAAGCACCTGTTCATTTTCACGTGTGTACTTCGTTTTGGCATGATGGAACGCCGGTTTCCAATACCGACGTCCGGGCTCAAATAACCATACCGGACGCTCCTCTGTTGACCTTGTCGGCTGATCACATATCCTGCGCGGCTTTCATGGCCGGACTTACGACGGGTTCGGAAATCACCTATAGCGGCATGAAAATGGATGACCAGTTGAACGGCCTGACTGTACTGGATCTGGTGAGGATGCGCAGTCACATTTTAGGTATTTCAACGATCGATTCGCCCTATGCGCAGATTGCCCTCGATGCCAATGGATCCGAGGCTTTTACCACGTACGACATGGTGGAATTTCAGAAGTTGATGCTGGGCATTTATCAGCAATTACCAAACAATGTTGCCTGGCGCTTTTTTCAGGAAAATTGTAACCTGGCCTCGCCGATCGGAATATGGTGCCCGGGCGTAAGCATCGCCGACCCGCTGGAACTGGAAGGCGACACCCTGCGTCTCATAGGCGTTAAAATAGGCGATGTAGACGGAGACGCCAACCCGAATGGGCAGTTTGCCGGCGCAACAACTGTCGATTCCACGTTTCTGGACATTCCGGACATTCAGTTGCAGGCCGGCGTGTCTACGCTCGTGACCGTCCGTTTGGGTGGAAGTTTGAGCCTTTCAGGTCTCCAAACGGAGTTTTTGTACAACACGACTGCCCTGCATTTCGACAGCATCGAAATCACCCAGGACTTCAAAACGTATTCGTACGGCATTTTTCCTGGAAAAATCACTGCCGTGACTACCAGTTTGCCCGAAGGTCTGACACCCGGAGAAACGCTGATGAAATTCCGGTTTACAGCCAGTGCGAACGTTCAATTGTCGGATGTCTTTTCGCTGCATCCATCCGCTGTACGTTCGCTGGGTGCGCTGGGTTATACGGAACCGCAAGGCGTTAAACTGGGCGCCACTTTCAGCGCTGTTTCCGCGGCAAATACTCCTGTTTCTCCCCTTTTGCTGGCTCAACCTTCACCTAACCCTTTCCGCGATCAAACAACTTTTATCCTCCAACTGGAACAATCGGAAGCCGTTCGACTGGAGATTTTCGATGCGGCGGGGAAGCGAATTTATATTTCTGAAAATCAGGTTTCTTCCGGCGTACATCCGTTGACAGTGCCGGCAGAAGCCCTGGTTCCAGGCACTGTAGGTTATTACCGTTTGCAGGCGGGTAATCGCTGGGCGAGCGGGAAACTGATGAAATTGTAAGATCAACTGAGCAAACGAATTCGAGGTGCCACCTGTAGGTCAAAGGCAGGTGGCACCTCGAATTGAGATTTCGCATATCACTCAGACTTGAAAACTTTGCCCGAAAACACCTGACCTTCGCCAACCACCTGCACCCAGTAAAACCCGGAGGCCAGGCCTTCGAGCGGTATTGCAGTACTGGTTCTTGCTGTATCATTGCCTACGTTTTGGCTAAACACCACCTTCCCATCGGTGTCCATTATGGAAATTACGCCCGTCGAAACGGGTAAAACGACGGTCAGTTCATCGCTCACCGGATTGGGGTACAGCAAAAGCGTTGCAGCCTTATCGTCAAACCGCACCGAAACGACGTTCGAATTCGAAGTTTTTCCATCAAAATCTGTTTGCTGCAAGCGGTAATAATTGATGCCGCCCAATGGTTTGCGATCGACATATGTATATCGATGCTCCACCGGCGAGTTGCCGGCGCCTTTTACCTGAGCAATTGCTTCGAAGCGCACCCCGTCGGCTGAGCGCTCCAGGGTGAAAAAATCGTTGTTGTTTTCCGTAGCCGTGGCCCAGTCGAGCACAGAAGCCGAACCCGAACGCGCAGCCTCGAAGCGCAACAATTCCACCGGCAACGGTGCCGCCGGCATGGTGTAACCCGCAGCCACGTAGCGGGTATGGATGGCCAGTCGATTGGCGTAGGAGTAGCCCATATTGATGGCGGCCTGGTATACTGCATTGGCGGCATCGTTCTGGCTCGAATTGCTGTTAGTAAGATCCAGTCCTGACCAGAAAGCCTTGTCCGCATTGCTGCGGCCGATGTCGTCCCAGATTTTCATATTAGCCGTTGCCCAGATCTGCCCGTCGGTGTGGATAGCATTCACCAGGCCGGTCGGGTAAATGGCGCTGTAGTTGAGTACCCGGCCATTCCAGAACGGATTGTGCCCATCCCAGTTGAACATCCAGTTGTAAGCCGCCTGGCCGCTGGTCCAGTAGCCGAGGTAGCGGCTGTATGATCCGGCGATGTAGTCGCCGGTTCCCTCGCTCAGACCATTCACCTGCGACAAACCACCCGAGGTGACCCAGTCGTGCAGGCCGTGTCCCAGTTCGTGGATGATCACATCGGCGTCTTCGGCATCATCGACGCCGCCTTCACCAAAAGCGAGCTGACCCGAACCTCCGAGGTAATGTGAATTATCTTGTCCAGTGAGGCCACTAGGATCGAAACGCACCCCGCCGGAATACTGGTAAGGCAGGATGTTGAGGCCGAGTGTCACGTTGAGGTGCCGCATCATGTTGTCGATGTGGTAGTACGTATTGACGGCCTCGAAAGCATCGTCAGCTCTGTTAAAATTGAACGTCGAGGTAGCCTGGGTAAAAAGGCCCTTGGCAGGCGCTTCAAAATCCACGATTTCCGCATACGTGCCTTTCAGTTTGTAAACGCCTGCGAGCAGTTCGATACCCTGAAGCGTAACGTTTTGATTCTGGGCGGTCAGTTGAGACGTATTAGCGTCATCGCCATCCGTATAGCCAGCGGTATTGTACGCTACGGTAGCGGTCGTGAGCGGGTCGGGCCGAAACACGTTGCCGGTACCGGTGACCGTAGGAGGCGCGCAGAGCCAGATGTATGGAAGTGCCGGCTCCTCCGGGTCTTCGTGGTGGTAATAAAAACTGATATCTTCTACTTTCAGGATTTCATTGGTCAGGGCATCCACATAGGCATCCCATTCACCGATCACCCCGTCGAGCACGAAATTGAGGTGGTGCACCAGGTAATCATTGTCCTCGTGGTGCAGCACCATGAGTTTCGTGGTCTCATGCTGGGTCGCAGTACCCATCTGGAGATGATCCAGCACCTGCTGCCGGGCTTGTTCCAGTGCAAAAACAGGGGTAACTACCTGTAAATCAATGCCGTATTCATAACCGTTCTGGAGCCAGTCCACTACTCCCTTGGGGTTGATGTGAATGGTCACTTCGGCGTTGTGGTTGACAGGCAAACCTTTCCAGATTTGGCGGAGGCGCACCGTTTGGCCTGTTTGCGACTGCCGTATGCGGTGCAGTTTGAAGTTGTTTTGGATGTCATCCTGGCTAAGCCCCAATAAAGCCCGTCTTGCAGTCAGGTATTCCCGCGCTATGGCTTCAGGATCGGCGGACTGCGGCGTGTAATTTTCCTGGTAAATGGCTGCCGGGCGACCCGTTTTATCCGAAACCCGCATATTGCCTTCCATGTGCCAGGGAGCATCGGGCCGGCTAAGGGAGATCGTGGCGGGAATGGGCGTATGAGGTTTTTGGGCTACCAGCGGCAAAGTGAATAGCAAGCCGCCAAGCGCCAACACAGACAAGATCGGGCGAAAAAACATGTGCAAAGTTTGAATTATGAACCGGTAAATTTAATATAAACTTGCGTTTTCAAGATCAACAAAAACCAAACAAGATATTAGCGGACAATCATTGCACGATTGGCAATCTGGTAGGATAGTTTATTTCCATAATAACATGCATTCCATATGATCAACCCGGCAAATCGGTATACGCTCCTGTTTTTATTGCTACCTATGTTCGCTCCCGCGCAAACCAAATGCCGATGCAGCCTCGATACTGCCAAAATTTTGGCCAATGAAAACCTGGACGTTTCGTTTCAAATTCCCGCCAATTTCCGCTCCAGCACTTTTTTTTCCGCCCCCAACGCCACCAGTTCCAGCGCCCGCTGGTAACAGGCGCGGGCATTTTCACCATTCCCGTTTTTTACATAAAAATCGCCCAGCGCCGTATGATACAAATAATGCCCGTCCAGCCCCTCAATTTTCAGTAGCGCTTCGATTCCCGCCGCAGGCCCTTCCGCATACCCGCGTGCAATGGCCCGGTTAAGTGCCACAAACGGCGAAGGGCTGACCCGCATAAGCAAGTTGTAGCAATAAAAAATAGCCTGCCAGTTCGTTTTTTCAAATACCGGCGCCGAAGCATGGTAGGAAGCGATGGCCGCCTCAATGTGGTATTCGCTCATCTCGTTGTTGCGGGCCGACTGGCGCAAATGTTCGTACCCGAGCGCGATCAGGCCGCGATTCCACAGGTTGCGGTCCTGGTGTTCGAGTAAAATAATATCGCCCGCCGCATCGAGCCGGGCATCGAAACGGGAAGCCTGAAAGCAGAGCAGCGCCTGCAAAGCGTGCGTTTTGGGCAAATCACTGAGCGCATTCCGCGTCAGCAATCCGCCGAGCCGCAGCGCTTCTTCACAAAGTTCGCGGCGGATGACCGAGGCGCCCGTGGAGGATTTATACCCTTCGTTGAACAGCAGGTAAACAGCCTGTAGCACGGCATCGAGTCGTCCGGCCAAATCTTCTCCCTTCGGCGGTTCCAGGGAAAGCCGCTCCTGCCGGATCTTGTCTTTGGCACGGGTGAGGCGTTTGCCGACTGTGTCTTCGGGCAGCAAAAAAGCCGTGGCGATTTCCCGTATACTCAGGCCGCACAACGTACGCAGCATCAGCACCAGTTGCGATTCGAAGGGAATAGCCGGGTGGCAGCAGGCAAACATCATCCGCAGTTGCGCGTCCTCGATTTCGTCGTCGAGGAAAAACGTATCCAGCCAGGTATCGGAAGTATCATTTTGCCGCATTGTTTCGGCAAAACGCGGCGCGATCTTCGATTGAAAATTGCGCTCCCGCCGTAAAAAATCGACGGTTTTGTTTTTAGCCGTCCGGTAAAGCCAGGCCTTGGGCTGATCGGGTAATCCATGTATTTTCCACGATTCGAACGCCGTCAGCAGGGTATCCTGCACAATATCTTCGGCAATTTCCACCTGCGACAGCCCGAACAACCGCACCAACGCCGACAGCATCTTGCCCGATTCGTGCCGGAAAAGATGGGCGGTGGTGTGGTGGAGGGAGGGCATGGGCGAGGAGTTTATGGTTTATGTGTTTATAGGTTGATAGGTTGATAGGTTGATAAGGGTTGATAAGGGTTGATAAGGGTTGATAAGGGTTGATAAGGGTTGATAAGGGTTGATAAGGGTTGATAAGGGTTGATAAGGGTTGATAAGGGTTGATAAGGGTT
>JAKQJD010000274.1 GCA_029561355.1 Bacteroidota bacterium
TCATATGTTCCAGTGCAGGTTGCATGGCCATTCCTGCCATCCACAGCGCCAAAACCAGCACCACGTACAAACCCATTCTACCCATTTCATACGGCACCGGATAGTGTTTCTGCCCGGTGTACCAGGTAGCGCCGCTCATAAAAAGATAACAGATCAGTGTCACCCAGGCTGCGCCGGAATAGCCGTACACGGGAATAAGAACCAGGTTCAGCGCAATCGTGATCACCGCTCCGATCACCGATATCCAGGCGCCCAGGGCGGTGCGGTCTTTCAGGCGGTACCAGATGGAGAAGTTGTAATAAACGCCCAGCAGCAGGTTTGCCGCCAGCAATACCGGCACCACGTGCAGGCCGCTCCAGTATTTCGGCGCTATAAAATGTTTGACGACGTCCAGGAAAAGCAAAATGGCCAGCATGCCCGCTGCCGAAGTGATGGTAAACCACTTGGTCACCTGCGCCTGCGTTCGCATGGCGTCTTTATCGGCTGCATGCCGGAAAAAGAACGGCTCGGCGGCGTAGCGGTAAGCCTGCGTAAACAAGGTAATCAGCGCGGCCAGTTTGTAATTGGCCCCGAAAATGCCCACCTGCCCCAGATTTTCCTGCGGCGTTCCCGGCAGCAGGTATTTCAGCATCGAGCGGCTGAACATCTCATTGGCAATACCCGCCAGGCTTACGATGATGAGCGGCGCGGCGTACAGCACCATTTTTTTCCACAGGGCCCGGTCGAAAAAACCGAAAATGCCGCGCAATTGCGGACTTAGCAACACCAGGGTGACGATGCTGGCCAGCAGATTCGACAGGAAAATGTATCCCACGCCGAGGCCGGGCGCCCAAACGGCATGTACCCAGTTCATGCCATGTGCGGCGGCCCAGGGGCAAAACACCAGCCAGAACAGGTTCATGCCGATGTTGACACCTATATTAATAAGTTTGACGGCCACAAAACGCCGTGGGCGCTGTTCCAGCCGCAAACGGGCGAAGGGCAGTTCCGCCAGGCAGTCGAACGCCAGGATCAGGGTAAACCAGCGGATGTATTCCGGGTGCTGCGCATATTGAAGCACATCGGCCACCGGCTGTGCGAACACCATTAATAATAAGGTGATGACGGCCGTGCTGGCGAAAAGGGAGATCATGCCCGACCCGAATGCCCGGTTGCGGTCGTCCGCAGGTGTGCCGTACCGGAAAAACGCCGATTCCATCCGGTAGGAAAAGAACACCATAATGAACGCGGAAGTAGCGTACAGGTCGATTACCGCGCCGTATTCGTTGGTCGTGTTGAGTACCCGCGTGTAAAAGGGTACGAGCAACATATTCAACAAACGGCCGATAATGCTGCTGAGTCCGTATAAAACCGTTTCGCCGGCCAGTTTTTTGACAAGAGACATGATGGATAGTTGAGCCGTTGAGGTGAAGCGTTCAGAAACTGCTATGGCTTGCTCCGTATTTCCCCAACAACGTTGAGTGCGGGGCAAATGTAGGCCAATCATGGATTACCGGGAACACAAAAAATCCCCTGCAAACCTTCGCTTGCAGGGGATTTTCGTTTTCATGGCTTCGGGTGGTCTGCCTTATATATATCAGGCCATTTCCTGAACCACTTCCTGTACTTCCGGCACCATCCGTTTCAGCATACCTTCGATACCCGATTTCAGGGTGACGGTAGAAGAGGGGCAGCCGCTGCAGGATCCCTGCATTACGACATACACAATTCCTTTTTCATATGCTTTGAATTCGATATTGCCACCGTCGCCTTCGACAGCCGGTTTCACGTACATATCGATCAGTTCCTTGATTTTGCGCGCGATATCACCTTCTTCGCCGCTGAACTGGGTTGCGTTCTGGTCGGCCAGCACCTTTTCATTGTATTCGGAGAAACCCTCCTTTACAATATCGCCGCCGTTTTCAATAAAGGTTTTGACAAACTCCTTCAGGCGCAGCATAATCTCCGCCCATTCGTAGTTGAATTCCTTCGTGATCGTCACGTAGTTGTTGTTGAAATATACGCTTTTCACGTAAGGCAGTTCCATGAGGCTGTTTGCCATCGGGCTCCATTCCGCAGCGAGGTCTTTTTCCTTAAAATCCGCAATACCCCGGTACAACATCCGGTTGGTCACGTATTTCAGCGCTTCGGGGTTGGGCGTTTCTTCCGTATAAAGCATTACGGGAGATTTGGATATCGTCGCTTCCATATAAATTTGTTTCGTTCTAAAATCGATGCGAAGATAACAGAAAACGGAGGGATTGGTTTATCCCTGTTCGTAAAATTAGCCGTTTACATTTCGAAAAACACGGTTCCGTCTTTCTGCAACCATATCTTAATGGTAGGATAATGGAACATGATGTTGGAAAACAGGATGTGGTAGTCGTTTGTAACGATACTGGCCGCGTCGTCTGGGTTTTTGTGCAACTGTCGCATGCGTACGAAAACGGCTTCCGGAATATTCGAATTGTAAGCCAGCGCACGGAGCGACACCTGGAGTTCGGAGGCTTCCAGGTGCATCAGGTACGTTTCCAGCAGGCGCGACAGGAAAAACTTGTCGCGGATACGTTGCGGGTACAATCTTTTCATGGCGGCGTAGTCAGATTTCGGCAATGGCGATGGTAGCCATGCTCAGGCGGGTGCCGGGTATCTGAAGGAGTTGTTGTCCGCAGATTTCGAGGGTGGCTCCGGTCGTTAAAACGTCGTCTACTAATAATAGGTGTCGGCCTTCCAGGAGGCCGGGTTTCCGCACCGAAAAAACCTGCTCCACGTTTTGAAAACGTTCGATACGTTTCTTGCGCGTCTGCGATTCCGTAAAGCGGTTGCGCACCAGCGCCGAGCCCGACCACGGGATATCCATACTTTCCGAGAGTCCCTGTGCGAACATGGCGCTCTGGTTGTACCCTCGCAGCCGTTCTTTCCGGGGATGCAGCGGTACCGGTACAATCAGATCGACGGAACGGAAAACCTCCGACTGCCGGAGCCTTTTGCCGAACTCGCGCCCGATCTGAACGCCCACGTCCGGTTTGTTGTGGTATTTGAGTTGGTGCAAGGCCCGCTGGATGGGGCTCTTCCTGGTAAAGTAATACAGTGCTGCACCACTATATAAAGGAAGGCGTCCCCAGAAACGATCGGTAAATTCGTTTTCATGCGATAGATGCATATCGGAAGGGGAGAGCGCGAGTTGGCACTTGAGGCAGAAACAACTTCCAGTAGAAGGCAAATCCTGCGCGCAGGCCACACAAACCTCCGGAAACAGCAAATGCAGGAAGCCTTGCCACATTTCCGGAAGGGTCGGAAATACTAAATGAAACGCCATAAAAATTTTATGCTTGGATTAACAAATGAAACGATGCCCAAAAATATCATGAAAAGTCCGATTCGCCAACCTATCCATTTGTGCTTTTACGGTTTTGCCAAAAGAAAAAAAACACTGCTCCTCCGTCTGGAAAAATTTTTAGAGCATGAGCTATGAGATATAAAATGGTGCTGTATCTTTGCGGCCGCTTCGGGAGAAAGGGATGGATGAAAGTGGGATTGGAGCGTTGGAAAGGAGGTTGATTGGAAAAGAGGTTGAAAAAAAAGTGTAAAAAAGTTTGCACAAAAGTTTGGTTGGGAGGAAAGAAAGTTTGTACTTTTGCAGCCCGATTCGGAGGTTGAGAAACTGAAGGGGTAGGGAAACAAGAAAGTTAAAGATGATATCCGAAGGGATATTTGACATAAAGAAGTTCATTGACAGAAAGGTAGCGAGAAAAGGTAAAGGAAGGGAGAGGAGAGAGAAGGTTTGGAAAATAACCCGGAGAGGACAAAGAGTTTAGTCAGAGAAATCGCTCGAATATCGTACAAACAACAAACCATCTTCGGATGGTTGAAGAATATACGATGGAGAGTTTGATCCTGGCTCAGGATGAACGCTAGCGGCAGGCC
>JAKQJD010000663.1 GCA_029561355.1 Bacteroidota bacterium
TTCAGCCGCTCACCATTGTCATTTCACAAAAAAGCGCCGTCAAATGTTTTGGTGAAAAAGCGGCCCTGAGCATCGTTGTAACCGGCGGTAAAGGCCCTTTCCAGTATAAATGGAACGATGCAACTCTGACCGGCGATCAGCCTGCCAACGTGGCTCCCGGCGACTACCAACTGACCGTTACCGATGCGTTGAGTGTAACGAGCATCGCCGTCGTATCCGTTAAACAACCCGAAAAACTGACCCTGACCGCCACCGTGCAGTCGGCTGCCAGCACTGGCAACCGCGACGGCAAAGCGAAGGCTGTACCTGCCGGCGGCGCAGGCAATTACATTTTCCAATGGCAAAGCGGTGAAAGCGGCAGCGAAGCGCTTCGACTGGCCCCCGGCCCGAACGGCGTGACAGTGACGGATGCCAACGGTTGCACCGCTACCGCTACGGTTAATATTTCCGAAAATATCCAGCCCCTGACGGTCAGTATTTCCGAAAAATCAAAAATAAAATGTGCGGGCGATAAAACGGCCGCTTTGTCTGTGGAAGTGGGCGGTGGTAAACCTCCGTTCGATTATCAGTGGAACAACCCGACCCTGAATGGCAGCGACCTGACGGGTTTGCCGAATGGCGATTACCTGGTGACCGTTACCGACGCTGCCGGAAATAGCAGCACTGCCAAAGCAAGTGTGTCGCAGCCCCAACCGCTGCTCATCAACGCGGCAGTACAGGGTCCGGCCAGCACTGGAAACAGCGATGGCAAAGCGCAGGCGCAGGTGACCGGCGGTACGGGTGCACAAAATTTTAAATGGGACAACGGTGAAACCACTGCCGCAGCCGTACAACTTTCGCCCGGCCAACACTCGGTGATCGTGACCGATGCGAATGGCTGCGTGGCTACTACGACCGTCAATATTTTTGAAAACGTACAGCCGCTGGCCATAAAAATCACGGAAAAAACCGCCATAAAATGTGCGGGCGATAAAACCGCCGCACTGGCTGTTCAGGTGAGCGGCGGCAAAGGTCCGTTCAAATACCAGTGGAGCAATCCGGCGCTTACAGGCGACCAGCCTGCTGAAGTCGTGGCAGGTACATATTCTATTACCGTTGTAGAC
>JAKQJD010000328.1 GCA_029561355.1 Bacteroidota bacterium
TGTATTCCTGACCAACGATCACTTTCGCAGTTTCTGTTTTCAGGGACTCTACAAATGCGCTTTCCTCGTGTATCCGCTGGTTGAGCGCCTGAATATCTATGTAGTTTTGCATAGTGTGGTTCTAGTGACGGGCAAAAATAGGTAGTTATCCGTTATTAGTTATTAGTTATTAGGGGTGTTTCAGGCTTGGAGTCGGGAATAGGGAAAACACTCTTTTCCTGCCTGCGATCTTTTGCCTGAAACACCCCTAATAACTAATAACGTATAACCAATAACTACGATTCAAACACCGGAACGATATTCTCCGCATCGCCCTGGCCTTTCAGGTCTTTCACCACACCGCGCATGGCAAACCAGCCCATGAAATGCACTACGGCAATCACCAGCAGTGCATACCGGAGCGCAGCATATTCGCTAACGTACCGGGCCAGCACGATGAACAGGCCGCAACCGAACAGGCGTCCGAGGTACAAACCCAGTTCGTGGTTGAAAATGTAGGTGAATTCATTGCGGTTTTCTTTTTCCGCTACTACGTCGATTACTTTCAACTGGATCGGAAAATACGCGATGTCGAGCAACGGACGGGCAAAAAGCAGGCACAAGACAAACAAAATGACACCGGTAGCCGAATACAGGCTCGCATTAAAAAACGCTCCCAGCACAAACAGCGAACAGCCGATTCCGTAAATCAGCAGGCGGTGTTTCGGCGTAGTCGTCCGGCCCAGTACGTACAACAGAATGGCCGATAGCAATGCCGCCACACTCTGGATCACGCCCAGGGCGCCTTCTTTGCCTACCAGGCTCATAATCAGCATAGTAGGAGCAGTTACGATATATCCCTGCGCTACACCTTTCAGTGAAGCCAGGCCCAGCATTTTATTCCACAACCGGTCGAATTTGAAAAACAGGAACGGCGCTTTTTTCGGGTTTTTGAACCCGCCGCGGTGCACCAGAATGGATGCGAAAACCGACAAAGCGAATACGAAAACAGTGAGGCAATAGTAGGCAACGTTGACGTTGCCGCCAAACCAGCCGTTCTTTTCCGTGGCAGCGATAAAAACGCCCGCCCCGAATGGTACGATGATACCCGTCATCGTGTAAAAAAACGTCTCGATGCCGTAGTAATAGTTCCGGTTGTTGTCGTGCGTGGTATTCAGCGCCAGAAAATCGCGGTTGGCCCAGAAAAAGCCGTACGACAGGCCCATGATCAGCCCGGCAAAAAACACACCGAGCGTGTCCAGGTTATCGAGCGACATCATGGCAAACATCGACACGCCGCTCAACAGCATCCCCAGGGAGTACAAACGTGCAATTGGAATCGAATTCAACAGAAATCCGTTGATCATGAACGTCAGCGGAATACCGGTGTACACAGCCAGTTGGAAAATGACCACCAGACTGATATCCGACGAATTGCGCATGATGTATGCCCCGATAAACAGTTCGACAATGGGCATCACCAACGCATAAATGAGGTTGGTGAGCAGCAGCATGCGCATGTCGAGCGGATGGCTGTTGAAAAATTTGAATTCCTGTGTCAGTTTGTTCAACATGGTTACGCCGTCGTTAGAAGTTCGGATAAAATGTTTTGAATGGACAACGAGGCGCCGCAAATAACTTCATCGGAAGCGCCGTAATACATGGTAATGGTGTCGCCGTCGACCAGGTGGCCGTTGGTGAAAACCACATTTCCGAAAAAGCCGGTTTGCTCGTATGCCGCCACAGGTTCGAAAATGGGATCGTGTGAACGTGCCAGCACTTTGGAAGGGTCGTTCAAATCGAGCAGCACAGCCCCGAGGCTGTACCGGTGGTCGGCATCGGCGCCGTGGTAAATCTCCAGCCAGCCTTCTTTGGTTTTGATCGGCGCAGCACCGGCGCCCACCCGGGCGCTGTCCCACCAGCGTTCGCGGGTGCGTACAATGCAGCGGTGATTACCCCAATGCAACAGATCGGGTGAAGAAGCCAGCCAGATAAAATTGCCGCCCAGGCTGATGCCCGATGGGCGGTGCAAACAAAAGTATTTGTTACCGATTTTTTCTTCAAACAGTGCGCAATCCTTGTTGTGCGGCGGAATGATCATTCCGTCGCGGGTAAAATGTCGCCAGTCGCGGGTGCGCATGAGCCCCACGCCGACGCCGTTTTCCGACACCTGGGTGTAGGTGAGGTGGTAAATGCCTTCTATGAGCGAAACGCGGCTGTCTTCGATGCCGAAGGTTTCCAGCGCGCCCTGCCCCAGTATTTTGGTAGGAAAATCGGCGGGTTCGTAAAAGTTCATGCCGTCATCGCTGCACACCAGCCGCAGGTGCGAAATAGTCGACAGGTAGGTCTTGTTCTTATACCCCACCATACGTGCATCGGAAAGATTTACGTCCGGATCGGATGTTTCAAATTCCAGGATTTCCATCGTGCCGTCTTCCCGTAAAATAGGGAACGATACCATACCTTCTTTTTGCACAGGCCGTTCCGCTACCCGCAGCAGCAACCAGGTTTTTCCTTCAAACCGGAATACGCCCGGATTCAATACGCATTCCACCACCAGTCCCGGCTGACTCGGCCGAATGTCGCCGGTGGAGATAATGGGATTATTTGAAAATCGTTCTGCCATGTTTTGGTTTATGTTATTGGTTATCGGTTATTAGTTATTAGGGGTGTTTCAGGCCGGAATAGAGAAAATATTTTCATTTTCACAATCCCGAGCCTGAAACACCCTGATAACTAATAACCAATAACAGATAACTAAATTATTGTTTGTTAAACTGCACCGAACCCAGGTTCTTGCCGCCGAATACGAAATTCACCATGTAGGTTCCCTGTGGGTAATTGTGCACGTTGAGGGAGAATTGTCCTGCAGGAATTTCGTTTTTGCCGAAACGCACGTCGTCTACCTGTCTGCCGGCGAGGTCGAATACACGTACCAGCAGCGGTTGTGTGCCGTTGAACGCGTGTTTGATATTCAACACGTCGGTAGAAGGATTAGGCGAAACGCCCAGTACCACACCGCTCAGGTCGCCACCAAACAAATCTTTGGTAGCAGTAGTGCCTGTCAGGTACAGTTGGTCGATTTCACCAGCCGTGAGGGCTTTGTTGTACAGTTTCACGTTGTCGAGTGCGCCGATGAAATACTGTCCGCCTTCTACCGGGTTGTTGCCGAAACCAAGCGGCAGCGACGTGGTGTTGAGTTTGGTATTGACCGGTTTGATGTTCGTTTGCTGACCGTTCACGTAAATGATGTCGCTGGTACCATCGTGTACCATCGTAACATACCACCAGAAGTTTTTCACCATTTCGTTGCCGTCGCCGCTGTCCATGTCTGAAATGAAGACCGGGAACTGAATGTTGTTACCATTGGTCGTCCACACGATTTTCAAGTGTTGTGGCAGCGAAATTTTCCAGCGGTGGCTCCAGTGACCGAAGTCCATGATGTATGCTTCAGCATCTGCAATATTGGTGCTGTCGACACGGATCCAGAAGGAAACCGTCGCGTAGTCGGAAATCAGTTGTACTGCATTGGGTACCAGAACGGAATCCTGGTCGCCGTCGAAACGGATGGCCTGGCCTCCGCCATTCGGGTGGTCGGCCGCAATAAAGGTCGGGTTGCCACCGATCGCGCCGTCGTTGTGATAAGGCGTAGCGTCATTTGCATTGCCGTCGAACGGGTAGTGCGCTACCATGCCGGCTTCGCCGGTATTGATCGGTTGCGTGGTGCTGAGCGTCAGTTCTGAAGTAGCGGAATTGTTGCCCGCCAGGTCGAATGCATATACCTCGAACGTGTACAACGTCTGCGGATCCAGTCCGCCTACGAATACGGAAAGGGTCGTTCCGGAAACGGTATCGAACACCACACCGTCTACCAGGATCACATAACCTGCCACTTGTGTGTCGTCGATGGAAGCATCCCAGGTAACGAGTACCGAGTTGGAAGCCGCCGTGCCTGCCAGGTTGGCGGGCGCCGTCGGAGGCGTCGTGTCGGGTGTTTCATCCACACCCGAAGTAACCTTGCGGGTTGTCCAAAGCGATTCGTTGCCGGCAGCATCCACGGCGGAAACGCCGAAAACGTAGTCGGTCAGCGGCGTCAGGCCGGAAACGTAAAAGTCAGTACCGTCAACGGTGCCGATGAGGGCGCCGTCCTGATAAACGTTGTAGGCTACTACCGCTTCGTTGTCCATGGCAGGCAGCCAGGACAGGTCCACGTTGGTGAAATTCACCGTGGCTTCCAGGTTCAGCGGTGCGCAGGGCGCTTCCGTGTCGGTGCTGACAGGCGCGGAACTTTGTGCGGCATACAGTGCGGCTACTTCCGGAGCCGTGAGGGCTACGTTGTAGAGTTGTACTTCGTCCAGCGAACCGTTGAAGAAGTAGTTGTTGTCGATCGGGTCGAAACCGATACCCAGCGGATGGGTAGTAGCGTCGAGCGAACCGGCAGTGTTTTTCTCATTTACCTGCGCGCCGTTGAAGTAAATAATATCCTTCGCGCCGTCGTGCGTCATCACTACGTGTGTCCATACGCCGAGTGTCAGCGGGGTACCGGAATCCAGGTCGCTGCAGCATGCACCGTTGGAGTGTGTGGTGAATACGGGTTTGCCGTGGTTGGGCAGGGAAATTTTCCAGCGTTCCTGCCAGCCGCCGTTCGACAGCACGTATACCTCGCCGCTGGCCGGGAAGGCCACCGGTTTGATCCAGAAACTGATCGTCGTGAAAGCGGAATTCTGCTGCGGCGAGTTGGCAGCCACCAGCGACTGATCGACGCCGTTGAGTGCGTATGCCTTGTTGGCTTTTCCGAAACGGTCGGTCGACAGTTGTGCGCCGAGTGATGTTGCGTGGTTTTCGTAACCCGTTGCATCATTGGCATTTCCGTCTGCTTTGTAGTCGGCTACCAGCGTGCCCGCGATGACCGGTGCAACGCTTTGATCCGCGTACAGATCGGCTACTTCCGTAGCCGACAGCGCGCGACCGAATACATTTACGTCGTCGAGGCTGCCGTCGAAAAATCCGTTGTTGTCGATCGGGTCGTAGCCGATACCGAACGGATGTTTCGTTTTATCCAGCGCACCTGTGGCGTTTTTGTCATTTACTTTCACACCGTTGAAGTAAATAATGTCTTTCGCGCCGTCGTGTACCATCACTACGTGCGTCCAGGCATTGAGTGCCAGCGGCGTACCCGAATCCAGGTCGCTGCAGCAGGCGCCGCCTGCGTGGGTAGTGAATACGGGTTTGCCATGGTTGGGCAACGAAATTTTCCAGCGTTCCTGCCAGCCGCCGTTGGAGAGGATGAATACCTCGCCGCTGCCGGGGAAACTGTTGGGTTTTACCCAGAAACTGATGGTGGTGAAGTCGGATTGCAGCGCCGCCGAATTGTCGGCAGTAGCGTATCCGCTCAGGGCGTTGGAAGCCAGGCCGAAACGGTTTGCTACGGCTGTAGCCGCTCCGTCGAGTACCGCGTCATTGTGAAATTCCGTTTCGTCGTTTCCGTTTCCGTTCAGGTGGTAAATGGCCACCAGGTCGCTCGGCGTACCGGGGAAAGTCGATTGTGCGGTGTACAGGGTGCTGATATCGCTGTCGGAAAGGGCATAGTTGTAAATAGCCAATTCGTCGATCGAGCCGTCGAACCAGTTGCCGCCGTCGATCGCGTTGTAACCGATACCGAGTGGTTTAACGGTGCTGTTGAGCAAGCCTGCTACGTCTTTCTGGGCAACGAGTGCGCCGTCTATGAAGATTTTATCCTTGGCGCCGTCGTGTACGAATACGAGGTGTTTCCATACGCCTACCGGTAGTTCGTTGCCGTTGCCGGAGTCCATATCGGAAATACCGTTGGCGTGGTTCGTTGTCCAGACCGGTTTGCCGTGCGTCGGCAGGGAAATTTTAAAACGTTCCTGCCAGCCGCCATACGACAACAGGAATGCCTCACCGTTGGCGGGCAGTGAATTTGCCTTTACCCAGAAACTAACCGTTGTTGTGCCGGAGTTGAGTTGGGCTGCATTGGGGGCAATCACTTCATTGTCGGTACCATTCAGCAGCAGGGCGCTTTTGCCGTAGCCGAAACGGTCGGTCGTCAGCGATGCATTGCTGATGTCGGCGTGGTTGCCGAAATCGGTATCATCCGCACCGTTGTTGTTGAACGAATAGTTGGCCACTTTACCTTGCGGAATGGCCGGCGCTACACTTTGGGTAGCAAAAAGCGCCGCTATTTGTGTGCCATCCAGTGCTACGTCGTACAGCTGCACATCGTCGATGGCGCCGTCGAAATAGTTGGCATTGTCGATCGGATCGTAACCGATACCGAGCGGATTGGTGGTAACGTCGAGTGCGCCGGCCACATTTTTTTCATTGACTTTCACGCCGTTGAAATAAATGATGTCCTTCGTTCCGTCGTGTACCATCGCTACGTGTGTCCAGGTATCCAGCGTCAGCGGGGTACCGGAATCCATGTCGCTGCAGCAGGCGCCGTTAGCATGGGTGGTAAACACCGGTTTGCCGTGGTTGGGCAGCGAGATTTTAAAACGCTCCTGCCAGCCTCCGAAAGAAAGCAGGTAGGCTTCGCCCTGTGCGGGGAAAGAGCCGGGTTTGATCCAGAAACTAATGGTGGTATTGGCCGAATTGAGTTGTGCGGCATTTGCGGCACGCACACCACTTTGTACGCCGTCGAAATCGAAAGCGCTGTTCGACCAGCCGAAGCGGTCCTGGGTAAGTGTGGCTCCGTTTACCGATGCGTGGTTGGCAAAGGACGACTGGTCCTTGGCCTGGCCCGAAAAGTTGTAGAAGGCCACGGGTGTTTGCGCATGCAAACCCACGGCGCCCGTCAGCCAACAGGCAAGCAGGAAAAGTGGATACAAGTTCCCTTTCATATTGTGATTGGTTTAAAAATTGTTTTAAAAAAGCAAGTTCAAATTTTTACGAACCGCGCGGTGGCGCGGGTATTTTCAGAAATCAAAAAAACAGTGTAAATTCCTGGGATACAGTTCTTTACATCTACTTTGGTTGTGCTTGTAGTAATGCCGGTTCTTTCTAAAATCAAACGCCCTGTGAGGTCGCGGATCTGGATCTTCGCGTCGCCCGGTTCAGCGACGGGGTGGCCCGGAGCCACCCCGTCGCTGTGAATCCGAACGGTCAGTACGTCCGTTACCGGATTCGGCGATAATTCCAGAGCGGCCATGACAGGCTGTTGTGCATCCTGCACGCCGGTGACACCCAAACCGTACAGCGCTGCCACGGCATCCGGAGGCAAGGCGTCATCGAAAATTTTCACATCATCAATCACACCTTTGAAGTTGTATTCCGGTTGTCCGGGCAACATCTGTCCCATCAGAAATGCAACGGTGGTGGTGCGTATTTTTCCGGTCAATGTCTTGTAAGTGCGCAGTTGTCCGTCGATGTAAAGGGCAAGTAAAGTGCCGTCGTATGTAGCGACGGCGTGGTAAAACTGCTCGGTCTGCAACAGCACGTCGGCATCGAGGTCGCTGACGCCGTTGAGGGAATTCACGGTCCAGCGCAGGCGCCGTTCCGGTGTGATGGACATTTTCCAGCGGTTCTGCCAGCTGCCGTGGGAAAGCACGAACGTTTCTTTTTCAGGCAGGGCATTGGCCTTGAACCAGCAACTAACGGTGATGCCGTCCTGGAAATTCAGCAGCGGATCATTCTGAACGAGGATGTGTTGCGAACCGCCGTTGAAGTAATAGGCGCTTTGCGGCACACCGTCCAGGTCGGCCGTGAGCACGGCGCCATTGGCTGTTCCGTGCAGGTTATGGCCCGTTACATCGTTGGCATTTCCGGTAAAAGGGTAGTGCGCGACGATGTTTTCGGAAACTGCCTCGAACACTTTCACCAATATGTTGGTGGAAGCCTGTGCGAACAAACCCTCGTCGTCAGTCACCCTTACCGTGATATGGAAAATACCCTCCGTGGCGGGCGCCGTCCATTCGACGCTGCTGCCGCTGCCGGAGAAAGTGCCACCGTCGGCTGTCCAGAGGTAGGTAAGTGGATCGTTGTTCCCGTCATTCGCCAAACAGGTCAACTGAACCGTTCCCGCCGGCGCAACAAACGGCGCACTTTTTTGAATTTCAACGATTTGCGGGGCTTCGTTGATTTCGGCCACCACCGAAATGATCAGGGTGGCAGTGTCTTTATTGCCTTCCGGGTCGGTTGCGATCACACGCACTTCGGCATTTCCTTCCGTGGCAGGCGTAACCAGTTGTACGGTCGGTCCGGAGCCGGAAATCGTGCCGGATGTGGTGCTCCATTCGTAGTTGATGTCCTGCGAATCGCCGTCGAAAACCGTGGCATAAACGGCCGTCGAGTCACCGGATTCTACCGGATTTTTCGCTGCCGCCAGCCCCTGTATACGCGGAGAAAGGTTGTAAGCCTGTCCATGCTGGTTAAAATCAACCACGATGCCGTCGATCAGCATGCGGTTTTTATCGTAGGTAACCTCGCCGCCGGCCGGCGCAAGTGCTACCATAAATGATTGATTACCAGGAATATACAGGTTGATAAGACCTGTTGCGTTTAGCGAAACGAAAGTTTCTGTCAGTGCATCATACACGTCTACCGGAGTAATACCCACGTCGATTTGAACCGCTTTGACGGTGGAATACGAATTGTAGTACAAATAGGTCGGGTAGGCTTCCGCGCCGTAAAAATCCGTTTTCAGCAGGTCGATCTGGAGGATCTTGTCGACGTTGGTTTTTTTCACGATGCTGCCCAGGTAGCCGATGGAAGAAGTGCTGTACAAAGACAGGTTGGTGGCCGCCCAGCCGCCCTGGAGTGCGTCGCCGGTGGAATAGGGCGACAGGTTCTGGTATTTTTCGCGCAAGGCCTCGTAACCGATTACCTGCTGCGGATCATTGGCATTGGACCATGCCACAGCGTCCTGCAAATTGGAAGGCAGGAAGCCGGGATACATCAGGCGGGTGGCATTGCTCAGGTTGAGAATCCATTTGCTGATGGCGCGGGCGAAACGTTTGTCGTAGCGCACCATGGGCGCCAGCGCTGCCGCCTGATGCACGCCGTTGAGTTGAAACGCATAGTCATTGCCGTTGTCATTGGCTTCGCCTACGAGGCCCGACACGTCGAAACCGCCCCAGGTGCCCACGATGGTGCCCCAGCCGCGGAGTTCGCCGCGGTTGAATGACCAGTTCACCATTTTCTCAATGTCGTATTTGGTGCCGAGTTCGGCGTTCATTTTGGCAGCCGTGTAGGTGCCGTAGGGTAGTTGCAGTTCGTAGGATGGATTGGACGTCCAGTTGTTCAGGAACTCTATAGACCATTCCGCGCCTTTCAGATACTCCGGATTGCCGGTTTCTTTCCAGGCATTGTAGAGCACCCAGGCATAGGCGCCTGCGGCTTCGGGTTCTTTTACGCCGTTGGCATTGGGCTCCATGGTTTTGAATTTCCAGGCCCGGTAGTTCATGTAGGCAGGCTCCCAGGGCGCATCGCTGCCACCCATGGCGCGTACGGATGCAAGAAACTGATCGGCAATGGCGCCAAACTGGTAGTCGGCTTCGCCACCCATATTGGGGTACAGGTCGTACAACTGGTAAAAGAAAACGTTGGGCATCAGATCGTACCACCAGTCGCCGCCACTGCTGGCGCCGGCGTTGTTGAGGTACAGGTTTTCTCCGTTGGCTTTGTTAAAAAAATCCTGGCTCATGAGCAGCCAGTCGCGGCCGTACTGGTTGGTTTTATCTGCCCCTACGAGCGAAGCGCTCACCAGCGAAGGCAGCACATTGATGGCTTCGTTGCCCTGCGGGGAGTTGGTGCCCACGTAGGTATGCATACGAAACGTCGGGTTTTCCGGGTAATTGACACCCGCCTGATTGATGTGTACGAAAGGCAGATACTGGCCCGTTTTGGTCAGGTCATACACAAACGAATCGTAGCGCAGGGCTACCTGCTTCCAGTCGCGCACATTGTATGG
>JAKQJD010000330.1 GCA_029561355.1 Bacteroidota bacterium
CTTTAGCAATCCGCGCGAAGCATGGCGTATGATCCAGTCGGTTTCGGCGGAATGCCCGCGCCAGCGCGCAGCAATTTCGAGCACCAGCGCCGGGTGGTCTTTGGAAATGTCATTCAGGTTGTTGGCTACCGAGCGGCGCACGGTTTCGGCGGGGTCATTTTTCAGGTTTTCCAGAATTGGCAGAACAGGAGCCGGGTCGCGTTTCAAAGCAGGAACGCCCATGCCCCAGGGCAACCGCGGGCGTATACCCTCGCTGCTCAGGCGCCGCACCAGCGGGCTCGGGTGCTTCGACCATTCCAGCATTTGTGCGTACATACGTTCCGGATATTTCACCAAAAAAGGGCGGACTGCGAATTCGGCGCTGCACCAACGGGTGATGGTTTCGAAAGCCGGAATCGAAACATCCGGATCTTCGGTGCCGTGTGCTTCCACAAAATCCGGCAGGAACATGTACTCGAAAGTCATTTTTTCGCCGTATTTTTCAATATAGCCATGCACGACCTTCAACAGCACTTCCAGTGCTTTTTTATAGTCGGCCGGCAACACCTTGCGCAGGCAATTGCTGATGTGCCGTACGCGCTGCTTGAGTTCGAGCGATTCCCATTGCGCATCGAATACGAATGCAAGGAATTTCGAGTCGGAAAAATCCGGGTGAACGGCCCGAACATCCTGTGCAATCCGTTCCGCCAGCGCCCGCGAAAAAATATTTTTGAGTGGTTCCATCTGTATTTTTTGTTCCCGCAAAAGTAAAAAGGCCGGTCGGTAAACCTCGTTAAATTGTATACGTTTGCAACGCGGATTTCGCCGATAAAAAATGCGGATATACACGGATTCGATCTGTGGTAAGGAGCAAATGACTCTTTACCACAGATCGAATCCGCGTCTATCCGCTTCCTGTCCGCGAAATCCGCGTTGCACTGTTAAAAATATCTGTCATGCCCATAAAAAGACTTTCGTTTCTCTGTTTGCTATGCCTTGCGGTGCAACTGACCGCCCAAGCGCCTGTGCGGCGCATCGTCAACTTCGACGACGACTGGAAATTTCACCTCGGCCATGCTGCCGATGTAAAAAAGGATTTCAACTACGGTATTCCGAATGTTTTTGCCAAATCGAGCAAGTCGGAAGGTAATACGCCCATGACCGACAAATTTGACGACAGCAACTGGCAAACGGTGCAGCTGCCGCACGACTGGGCGGTGACACTTCCTTTTGTGCAGTCGCCCGACGGCGACGTGATGGGCCATGGTTACAAACCCGTGGGCGGGTTATTTCCTGAAACGAGCATTGGCTGGTACCGCAAGACCTTTTCGGTGGCCCGCAGCGATTCGAGCAACCGTTTCGTCATGCGTTTCGATGGGGTGTACCGCAACAGCCAGGCGTGGGTAAACGGTTTTTACCTCGGCACCAACGAAAGCGGTTACAGCGGCGTATCGTACGACATCACCGATTATCTGTATTTCGACAAACCCAATATGGTGGCTGTACGCGTGGATGCCACGCAGTATGAAGGCTGGTTTTACGAAGGCGCCGGTATCTACCGGCACGTCTGGCTGGAACAATACAACAACCTGCATTTTGCCGAGGGCGGTGTTTTTGTACATACCGACGTTCAGCAAAACTCCGCTACCGTGCACCTGGAAACAACGATTCAAAACAAGAACCTGAAAAAAGCGAACGCTACGGTATCATTTTACATCACGGATCGTACCGGCAAAAAAGTGGCCAGCGGCCCGCAACGGCCTTTCTCGGTCGGAGCATTTGACGAAACGAAGGTTGATCAATCCGTCACTTTGTTTAAACCGCACCTGTGGTCGCTCGACGATCCTTATTTGTACCGGGTGGTGGCGCAGATTCGCTCCGGCGGCAAAATGATCGATAGTGTGGTAACGCGGCTGGGTGTCCGGAAGGTGGTCATCAATTCCACGCAAGGCTTGCTTCTGAATGGAAAACCCGTGAAAATCCATGGCGTCAATTGCCACCAGGACCACGCCGGCGTGGGCAGCGCACTGCCCGATTACCTGCAATACTACCGCATTCGTTTGCTCAAGGAAATGGGGGTCAACGCCTACCGGACCAGCCACAACCCGCCTACGCCCGAATTACTGGAGGCCTGCGACAGCCTCGGTATGCTGGTGCTCGACGAAAACCGCCTGCTTAACAGCAGCCCGGAATACCTGGATCAACTCGAACGCCTCATCCGGCGCGACCGGAATCACCCATCGGTTTTCCTGTGGTCGATCGGCAATGAGGAGTTTTACGTTCAGTGGAATTCCAATGGTCGGCGCGTAGCCCAAACCCTCATCGAAAAACAACGTCAACTCGATCCGACACGTACCTGCACCTACGCATCCGACCTGGCGAATGTCTTTCCCGGTATCAATGAAGTGATTCCCGTCCGAGGGTTCAATTACCGGGGCCCTGCCATGGCGGCTTATCACAACGACCATCCCACACAACCGATTATGGGCACCGAAATGGGCAGCACTGTTTCCACACGCGGCACTTTTTTACGTGACTCCGTGATCGGATACCTGCCCGATCAGGACATTTCCTATCCATGGTGGGCCAGCACAGCGGAACAATGGTGGTCGGTAGCCGCAGAGCAGCCCTGGAATATGGGCGGATTCGTCTGGACGGGTTTTGATTACCGTGGCGAGCCTACGCCGTTCCAGTGGCCAAATATCAACTCCCATTTCGGCATTCTCGACATGTGCGGCTTCCCGAAAAACATTTACTACTACTACCAGTCCTGGTGGAGTGGAAAAGACGTGCTCCATATTTCGCCGCACTGGAACTAGAAAGGGCATGAAGGTCAGAACATCGCCGTTTGGGTCAATTCCAACCTCGAAAACGTGGAGTTGTTCCTCAATGGAAAAAGTCTGGGCAAAAAAACCATGACCCGAAACAGCCACCTCAACTGGTCGGTGCCCTACGAACCGGGCAAACTGGAAGCGGTTGGAGAAAAAGCCGGCCGTAAGGTGGCGACCTTTATAGAAACGACCGGAGCCCCGGTAGAAATTGTACTTTCGACAGACCAGAAAAGTATTCGTGCCGACGGCCGCGACGCTACGGTTATTAATGTCACAGCACGCGATACCGAAGGCCGCGAAGTACCGGATGCGAACCTGCCCGTTCAGTTCAGTCTTATTGGCGATGCAAAAATCATCGGCGTTGGAAACGGCGACCCCAGCAGCCACGAAGCGGATCAGTATCCGGCGGGCCAAACCTGGCAGCGCAGCCTTTTTAATGGAAAATGCCAGGTCATCGTACAAGCCGGGCGGAAAACGGGGGCATTTAAATTGTCCGCAACGGCGGCGGGACTGAAGGCGGGGACAGTGGAAGTCGGTCTTAGATAGTTTTGGTTATTTGTTATTTGTTATTTGTTATTAGGGGTGGGTAAGGGACCATCTGTACAGACGTTTTGTCCACGCAATCGTGCAGCCAAGCGTCTGTACAGATGGTCCCTTACCCACCCCTAATAACTAATAACCGATAACAAATAACTTACTCATAGCGAAGCGACTCGATCGGATCCAGCCGTGCCGCTTTCATGGCCGGGTAAAACCCGGAAACCACGCCGACGACCATACACAGGGCGAAGCCGAGGAACATCCAGCCCCAGGGAATGAGGAAACTACCGCCGAGCAGCGGCGTAACGATGTTGCCGATCAGGATACCCAAGAAAATACCCACCAGCCCGCCGATTTGGCAAATCACGATGGCTTCGGTCAGGAACTGAAGCAGGATACTGCGCCGCGTAGCGCCCAGTGCTTTGTAAATACCGATTTCGCGGGTGCGTTCCGTTACGCTTACCAGCATAATATTCATCAGGCCTATGGCAGCTCCCAGCAGGGTCATCAGGCCGATGGCGATGGTAGCCAGGCGCAGATTCGTAGTATTTTCTTTCAAAATTGCTACAAGTCCGTCGCTGGCGAATACTTCAAAATCGTCGTCTTCGCCCGGCCGCAAGCCGCGGATTTGCCGGAAAAGGCCTGTGGCTTCCGACTGTGCAGCGTCGATATCGGTCGGATTTGTAACCGCTACCAGGAGAAAATAATCGCGGTCTACACCGCTGCCGTACAAGGATTTCACGTTAACCAGCGGCGCATACACGCTCCGGTCGCCCGATTCGTTCATTGTGGAACCTTTCGAAGCCATGATTCCGATCACGCGGTAGCGCCGGCTGTTGACGCTAATGATCTGGTCGAGGGCTTTTTCGTTTTTACCGGCGAAGAGTTGTTTCACGATATCCGCGCCGATGATCACATTGGGTGCGCCTGATTCGACTTCCGTTTTGGAAAAATTGCGGCCCAGCGCGATGTCGATGCCTTTAATTTCCAGATAATTTTCATCGGCGCCGTCGAAACGAACGTTGGGATTTGTTTCCTTATCGCCATATTTTACAGTCGACTGGCCGGAACCGTAACAACCGATCGCCACTTTTCCCGGGAAATCAAAGCGCTCCTTAAATTCGGTCGCCTGCCGGTAGTTGACCGCTTCGGCTACTTTCTGCTTCTTGCCGCGCTGGTTACTTTTTACTTCTCCCCATTTGCGCTCGATACTGAAGGAGTTGGCGCCGAGCCCCGAAAAATTATCGTTCAGGGAATAGGCAATGGCATCGATCGCCGTCAGAATACCGACGAGCGCCATGATACCGAACGCGATGATGAGCAAAGTCAGCACCGCACGCAACATGTTGGCGCGGATACTTTGGAATGCCATACTGAGTATTTCGGAAAAGGGCATAATCGAACTGGTTGCTGAATAGTGTTTCAAAGGTAACCACACAACTAGCGTGTGCTTCCATTAATAGAGGCAGCATTTTTAAAATTCGATCAAACGCGGTGTTTGCCTGATAGAGGTAACTTTCGGACTGTGATTTTAATATGATTTATGTGATAGCCATGATTAACGTTGGCATTGAATCATGGCCATCACATAGATCATATAAAATCATCGTCAAAATCCGTTTCATCCGTTTCCCTGGCCGAACATGCCCATTTCATTGTCAAACAACTTAAGTCATTTCAATACAATCATGCGTCCACTTTTTCGAAAACCGGCCATTTTTGAACCATTTCCCCATCTGATCGCAGCGGAAAGCACCCGCCACGGAGGAGTCAGCCCGGCGCCTTTTTACGCCCTCAACCTGGGCAAAAGCACAACCGACAATCCGGAAAATGTGGCCGAAAACAGGCGGCGTTTTTGCGCTGCACTGGATTTCGAAACCACGCAACTGGCCTGGTCGAAACAGGTACACGGAACGGAAATCCGCCACGTCACCTGCCCCGGCGGAGCGGCAGGTTTCGATGCGCTCATTAGCGCCGAACCGGGCATTTTGCTGGCCGTTTCGGTAGCCGATTGTACGCCCATTTTGGTCTACGATGCGAAAAACCGGGCTGTTGCCGCCGTTCATGCTGGATGGCGCGGAACCGTTGAAGGAATTGTAAGCAAAACGCTCCTTCGTATGGAATCTGAGTTCGGTACTTCCGGCGCCGACTGCCTGGTTTACATAGGCACCTGCATCGACGCATGCTCGTTTGAAGTGGGGGAGGACGTTGCAGAAGCCTTCCAGCCGGATTTTAAAAGATGGGATGCAGAACGGCAGAAATTTTTTGTCGACCTGAAAAAAGCCAACCTTGCCCAGGCGCTCGATTTCGGCGTACCCGAAACGCAGCTGGAAGTTTCACCGTTTTCCACCGTCCTGCACAACGAGGATTATTTTTCTCACCGGCACGAAAACGGTACGACCGGGCGCATGATGGCCGTGATCGGGATTCGTTGAGGGAACTTCTTCCTGTGGATCATGGTTGGATATCGCGCAGTAGCCGTACCTTTGGCGGCTGATTTGTACTTATGTCCAAAGAGAAGAAAAAACAGAAAATAGAGATCCTTAACCGGAAGGCCACTTTCGAATACTACTTCGTGCAGGAGTACGATGCGGGTATCATGCTGACCGGTTCCGAAATAAAAAGTATCCGTTCGGGAAATGCCAACCTGAGCGACGCCTATTGCCTGATTGAAAACGGCGAAATATGGGTACGCAACCTCTACATCGCTGAATATGAATTCGGCTCGGAAACCAACCACCTCACGCGCCGCACCCGCAAACTGCTGCTGCGCAAACCCGAACTGCGCAAACTGGACCGCGGCGTTCGGGAAAAAGGTTCGACGATTGTTCCTTTCAAACTGTACATCAGCGATCGCGGGTTCGCCAAACTTTCCATTGCACTGGCACGCGGTAAAAAAATGTTCGATAAACGTGAAACCATCAAGGAACGGGAAGGGAAACGCGACATGGACCGCATCAACAAAGCATATAAAATCAGGTAAATGAACGCCACGCTCGCCCGTATTCTTTCTTATCTCGGACATCCGCTGCTGATCCTGACCTACATTTTGCTGTTGCTGCTGTCGGTCAACCCCTTCGCCTTCAGCGCCCGCAACATCACCGATCACAGGGCCATGCTGCTGCTGCTTTCTGTATTTACCACTACTTTTTTGTTGCCCGGTTTCGGGGTAGCGTTGCTCAAACCACTCGGTTTTGTACAAAGTCTGGAGATGGAAAGCAAACAGGAACGTATCGGACCCTACATTATCACCGGCATTTTTTACCTGTGGCTTTTTAAAAACCTGTTCTCCGGAACACAGGTGCCGCCGCTGTTCGCCGTATGTGTGCTGGGCGCCACGGTTGGACTTTTTTTCGCTTTTTTTATCAATATTTTTACCAAAATCAGCGCCCACGCAACAGGTATGGGTGGACTGGTAGCCATGGTATTGCTGGCAACGATAGAGTGGAAAGGAGCAGGATTGTCGATCCCTTTTTGGGGTGGCTGGGCCTATTTCAGCATGACGATCGTATTGGCTATTACCCTGTTAATAGCCGGGCTGATTGGTGTTGCCCGGCTGGCTTTGAACGCGCATGTGCCGGCCGATTTGTACCGCGGGTATGCGGCAGGTTTTGCAGCCGTGATGATCGCCGAAGTACTGATCAGGTGATTTTTTGTCTTACGGACAAAGAGCATGTTGAGTTTTTCATGCTGAGGCGAAAACAGAAAAATTTTATTTCAGGCAAGACAAATTTTGCAGTCGGATGCGGGCAATCCGGCGAAAAATTTAACGAAGGCTTGAAATAAAATTTTTCGTTTGCAGCCCGGCAATGAAAATCTCAACATGCTCTAAGCCAGTCCTGTAGTTTTTTCTGGTACAATTCGAACGTATTCAGGTTATTATGCGATCCTCCTTCGATCGTAACAAACGCATCGCCGGGTTTCAGCAGGCTCTTCAAATTTTCGGCACAGGTGTACGGCACAACCCGGTCGCGGGTGCCGTGAAAAATGAGCAGGGGCAACCGCGTCGTTTTCAAAAATTCATCATTCGGAAACCGGAATGCAGGCTCAAACGGTGGTTCATGCCGGCGGATATGGCTGGCCAGCAACCCGCCGATGTTGTCGAACGGCGTTTCCAGAATAACGGTGCGTGCCTGTACACGGGCTGCCAGATAACTGGCCATACCGGTGCCCAGTGAACGTCCGTATAAAACAATCTTTTCCGGATCATACTGCCTGCGCAGCCATTCGTATAGCAGGGCAGCGTCTGAAAAATAAGCCTGCTCGTCCGGTTCGCCGCTGCTTTTCCCGTAACCCCTGTAGTCGGCTGCCAGAAAATCATAACCGCGGCTGGTAAAATCCCGGTGCAGGGCGCCCCAGCGTTGAAGGTTGTCGCGGTTGCCGTGGAAATACAAAATGACGCCGCGTTTGACGGGCTCATTGGAGGCAAAAAACAAGGCATTGATGCTGGCACCGTCCGGCGTATCAAAAAAATGCTCGGTAAAAGGTTCCGCAAAGTCGAAGCGGTGCCCGGCCGGCAATACAACCGGTCGGAACAAGGCTTTTTTTTGCAAAAACGTTGAAAAAACCGAAGGCACCTTTTTTAGAAGTGAGAGGTGAGAAGTGAAAGGTGAGGAACTCGCACGTACTGAAAAAAACGCCGCCTTATTTGATACCTGCCTTTTATTTCAGTTTTTCATTGGCGGCATGGCGATCAGCATCGCGGCGCGTTTTTTTATCGAGGTTTTTCTGCAGGGCGTCGGTCAGGTTTACGCCGGTTTGGTTGGCCAGGCACGTGAGTACGAACAATACGTCGGCCATTTCGTCGGCCAGGTCATCTTTGGCAGTTGCAGCCAATTCGGGCGTTTTGAAGGATTGCTCGCCATACAGCCGGGCCATAAGACGGGCCACCTCGCCCACTTCTTCCATCAGAATGGCGGTATTCGTCAGCTCGTTGTAGTAACGGATGCCGATGGTGTTGATCCATTGATCGACGGTTTGCTGCAAGTTTTGAATGGTCATATGTGACGCGGATTTTGGAACGCGGATTTCGCGGATGGTATAGCGGATCTTCGCAGATTTCCCCTCGTAGATTAAGATATAAATATCAGTAAACGCTGAGTTACAACCTACTCTACGAGGGAAAATCTGCGAAGATCCGCTAACCATCCGCGAAATCCGCGTTGCACTAGTTACGCAGCGGCTTGCCGTTTTCCAGCATAAACTGAATGCGTTCGAGCGTTTTTTGTTCGCCGCAGAGCGAAAGGAACATTTCACGTTCGATATCCAGCAGGTATTGCTCCGACACTTGTTGCGGGCTGGTGAGGTCGCCGCCGCAAAGTACGTACGCTACTTTTTTGGCAATTTTAATGTCATGTTCGGTGGCGTAATTGCCAAGTTGCAACGAGTGAGCCGCAATGTACAGGGCGCCCAGGCCGGTCCGGCCCAGCACGTTGATGTCCTTGCGCGGAATAGGTTTGATGTAATCGGTAGCCAATTCCAGTACTTTTTTCTTGGCTTCGCTGATGTTACGCGCAGCATTGTGTACTACGTGGTCTTTCTCCGGCGTGAGGTACCCGTAGTTGAATGCCTCGTAAGCCGAGGTAGCCACTTGTGCCGTGGCAATGGTTTTGAACCGGTCGATC
>JAKQJD010000664.1 GCA_029561355.1 Bacteroidota bacterium
AGTTTCCGTCTGCTGAACAATGCAGTCTGGATTGACAACGACTATTTCGTTGCCCGTAAGCACTTTACCAATACCCGCTCCCTCGGTGCCGGCGAAATGTGGATGTACCACATCACGGGCGGCGAAGGTATTCAACTGACCAAACGCAAAAACGACCAGCAGGACGTGAACGAACCTTCTGTGGCACATGCGAACAACCGCTACGTCTATTTCAGTGAAGATATGTCTGGCGGAGGCTCGTTTCAATACAACAAAAACCCCAACACCCAGATCTTTGCCATCCGCCGGTACGACCGTGAAGAAGGCAAGGTGGAGGAAGTAACCGGTGGCTCCGGCGGCGCCTGCCGCCCGCAGGTTTCCCCGGATGGTAATTGGCTGGCTTTCGTGCGCCGGGATTACACCAAAACGGTTCTTTGTCTGCGCGATCTGGCAACTGGCCTGGAATTCCCGCTTTACGACGGCCTGAACAAGGACCAGCAGGAAGCCTGGACAACATTTGGTTGTTATCCCGGATTTTCGTGGATGCCGGATGGAAAAGCCATCGTTCTCTGGGCAGGCGGCAAAATCAAAAAGGTGACGCCAAATTTTTCCCGAGCTGATCCGGGCCAACAGGCGTCGGTTTCCGGAATTCCGTTCTCTTGTTCCGTAAAGACCAAGGTAGCCGAAACCCTGCGTTTCGAAAACAAGGCATTCGAGCCGGAATTCACAGCACACGCTATTCGCTATGCCACGACGAGCCCCGATGGGAAAACGCTCCTGTTTTCGGCCGCCGGAGAGGTATATCAAAAAAGCCTGGTGGAAAGCAATAAAAATGCACTCATATTTCCTGTCCAATGTACTAAAGATGAAGAAGATATCGAAGCGGAACCTGCATTTGCACCGGATGGCAAGTCTTTTGTACTTGTGGCCTGGGACGATGTGAAAAAAGGCAGTCTGATCGTCTGCCGTTATTTGCCGACCGGAGGCATATCCTATAATATCCTTACCCAAACACAGGGTATTTACCGAACCCCTTCTTTTTCACCTGACGGGAAACAAATCGTTTTTGTTCTGCAAAACGGCGACGACGAACTCGGACCCGCTATGACCGACAAACCTGGCATTTATATCATCGATACGGATGGGAAAAACCTGCGCTTCGTTGCGGAAAGCGGTGAAAACCCACGTTTTTCTGCCGATGGTAAACGGATTTATGTCAATACCGGAGGCGCTTTGTTCGGTGCGCTCGACAAGTCGCTGAAATCCTGCGATCTGAATGGAAAAGACGAACGCACCCATATTAAAAGTAAATATGCCGGGCAGTTTGTTATATCCCCCGATGGCAAATGGGTGGCATTCAGCGAGTTATTCAAAACATACGTGTGTTTGCTTCCGGAAATCGGGAAAACCATGGATCTCAGCGCAGACACCAAGGCGGTACCCGCCACGCAGGTCAGCCGCGATGCCGGCTACAACCTGCACTGGAGCGGCGACGGAAAAAAACTGCATTATACCCTTGGTGACGAATATTTCACGATCGACCTGAACAAACGTTTCGCTTTTCTGGAAGGAGCCCCGGATACCCTGCCTCCGCTCGATACCGCCGGCCTGAAAATCGGTCTGAAAATCAAAAGTGATTCACCCGAAGGAAGTATCGTTTTCAAAAACGCCCGCATCATCACCATGGAAAACGACCGGGTGATCGAAAAAGGTGTACTTGCGGTGGAAGGCAATAAAATCGTTTTTGCCGGCTCCGCATCGGAATACCGCAGCGCCAATCTGAAACTCAACAACCCGAAAGTGATCGATTGCGCCGGTAAAACCATCATGCCGGGTATGATCGACGTGCACGCACATCCTGGAAATTTCCGGTACGGACTAAACCCGCAAAAACAGTGGGAATACTACGCACAACTGGCATATGGCGTTACGACGCAGCACGACCCATCGGTGAATTCAGAAATGGCTTTCAGCAATGCCGAACTCCTCAAATCGGGCCGCATGGTTGGGCCGCGGCTCTTTTCTACAGGAACCATTTTGTACGGCGCCGACGGTGATTTTAAAGCCACCATCAATTCAATCGACGATGCGCGTTCTGCCTTGCGCCGTACGAAAGCATGGGGCGCCATTTCCGTAAAAAGTTACAACCAGCCGCGCCGCGAACAGCGCCAGCAGGTGATCGCAGCAGCCCGCGAACTCGGTATGCTGGTGGTGCCCGAAGGCGGCTCGTTTTTCAACCACAACATGACGCAAATTGTAGACGGACACTCTTCAATCGAGCACAACCTCCCCGTCGCACCGCTATATTCCGATGTGATCACGTTGTGGAGCCAATCCAAAACCAGCAACACCCCTACCCTGATTGTCAGTTACGGCAGCCTGTTCGGGGAAAATTACTGGTACCAGCAAACCGATGTCTGGAAAAAAGAACGCCTGCTGCAATTCACCCCGAAACACATCCTCGACGAACGCAGCCGCCACCGAAACATGGCGCCGGAAGAAGAATACCGGAACGGCCATATTCTTATCAGCCAGTCTTCCAAAAAACTGACGGATGCCGGCGTAAACATCAACCTCGGCGCACACGGCCAACTCAACGGACTGGGCGCACACTGGGAACTCTGGATGCTACAGCAGGGCGGCATGACCAACCTGCAGGCGCTGAAATGTGCCACTCTCAACGGCGCAACACACCTGGGCCTGGACAAGGAAATCGGTTCGCTGAAAGCCGGAAAACTGGCCGACCTGCTGGTGCTCGACAGCAACCCGCTGGAAGATATCCGAAATTCCGAATCGATTCGCTACGTGATGCTGAATGGCCGACTGTACGA
>JAKQJD010000416.1 GCA_029561355.1 Bacteroidota bacterium
CGTCGGCATGGGCGCGCTGGCTACGGATTCGAAAGACGCCGCGTTGATGATGGAGCTGGAGCCGGGCATCTACACCGCGCAGATCAACGGCGTCGGCGCCACGACCGGCGTCGCCCTCGTGGAAGCCTACGAACTGCCGTAGCACACCGGGCCGCGCGCGCCAGATCGCCGGGCGCGCGCGCCGCCCGATTTGTCACTTGCCCCGCCCGCGCACCACGCCGTCCGTTTTCACCCTTCACTTTTCAATCTTCACAATTCACCCTGTTGCCAGCCCCAGCATGCACCAGCCCACACGAAGCCGTGAAATCCGACCTTCCGTGCCCGCGTCCCAACCACAGACGCATCAAGGCCGGCGCCAGTGAGTCTTTACGCGGCGCTTTTTCAACCTGCTAAAGACTCACCCAACAAACCCCACTCTTGAAAACCATGATCTTACGACGCCAAAAACTGCGCTTTTTTACAAATGGCAAAGACTCACTCAGTGAGTCCTAATAACACTGTTCGGCAACAAAAGAAACGCCCGCTTTTGTTGACGATCAACCAAGGGCGACCAACAATAGAAAATCAAAACATATGGCAGACCAATACGTAGTCAAAGTGGAGAACGGAAATGTCAAGCTCTACAAATCGAATGGCAGTTACCAACGACAAATTTGCAGCGGTGCCGTCAGTGCTGTTGTCAACGGTGATGAGGTTCATTGCACCATGTCGAACGGCAGGGTGAAGATTTACGGAGTGAACGGCTCATACAAGCGCGAGATTTAATCCAACAAACAATGGGCGGGCGGCATGCCGCCCGCCCTCATACCTCAAATCCATGAATACACAGGAATTTCAGCATAACGGGAAGAATTATGAGGTCCGGATTATTTCCGACGGCCAATCCGTTTTTGTCAAAGTCTTCACCGAAGGAAGGCCAGCTAATGGACTCCGCTACGAAGCAACACTTGAAACCATTCACGACGCCGCTACCGTCACTGATCTTGATATTGTTAAGGAGCTTATTAAGACGGCCCAATCCGACATCACAAAAAATTAAGCCGAACAAGGCGCTGCACCTAACGGCTACCCGCGTCACGCTTCCTGCTTGGTCGCTTCGCTCCCGGCAGGAAGCGCGCCACGGGTAGCCGTAGGTGAGCTTGGACGTTAGGCAAAGAAAACAAAAGAAGGCGCTTGTCTTGCCGTATATAAAATCACTCACCTTTTCCGGCTCAAAAAACAAAAAATGAATACCATCGAAGAAAAATCAGCTATCGTAAGTCGTCTTATCGATACACTGCTCAGC
>JAKQJD010000418.1 GCA_029561355.1 Bacteroidota bacterium
CGTAGTGTGGGCAGGTACCAGTACCGGCGCACGGACCGACGATAACGGCGAGTATGGTATTCCCTTACCCATGGATACAACTTTGAAGCCCCAAAAACTTGCCGTTGTTTTTCAGGAATTACGTGACACATTTTCAATTGACGACTTTTCAAGTTACTGGACACTACAGGCCGCCGCTACCGTTACCCTGAAAGAAGTAACGGTTCAGGACGAAAATACCGGTGCATATATTTCCATATTACAACCCGTAAAAGTGGAAGTCATCAATCGTGCGGAATTGAGGAAGGCAGCCTGCTGTGACCTTGCCGGGTGTTTTGAAACGCAAAGCACCGTACAGCCGACAACGACCAATATCCTGACCAATGCCAAAGAACTGCGGATATTAGGGCTTAGCGGCGTTTATAATCAGGTTTTGGTGGATGGATTGCCTACTATTCAGGGCCTCACATACACCTACGGTACCGGCACGATTCCAGGCAGTATGCTGGAAAACATCTGGGTAACCAAAGGTGCAAACAGCGTGCTTCAAGGCTATGAGGGCATGGTCGGACAGATCACTATTTTTCCCCGGGAAGGCGGAACGGCCGAACCCTTCACAGCGGATGTGCTGGTGAACAGTTTTGGTGAAAAGCACCTCAATACTGCATTTGCCGTCTCTAAAAAGCGCTGGACAAATTATTCGGCGCTTCATACTTCTCAACCGGGCGGCAAGTGGGATCGGGATAACGATGATTTTCTGGACTTGCCACGTATCACGCGGTATGTGGCATATAACAAATGGCGCTATCGAAAAGAAAATGAGAAAGGGCTCAGCGCATTTATCGGTGCGCGGTATGTAAACGAAGATCGCGTCGGCGGTCAGGAGAATTTTGATCCAAAAACGGACAAAGGCACGCTGAATGCTTACGGGCAAACGGTTCGTTTTTACCAGCCGGAAGTGTTTACCAAAACAGGTTTCCGGTTCAGTCCCGACCGTAAAATTTCCCTGCTTGCTTCATTCGTCGCGCAGGACCAGAAATCCTGGTTCGGCCTTACCCAATACGACGCAAAACAACGCCACGCTTATGCCAACGTGCAATACGAACTGTTCTGGGGCAAAAACAAAACGCAGGAATTAAAAACCGGGATTAGTTTCCGACACTTCGTGCTGAACGAGCAGATCGGTTTTTCGGCATTGGATACCCTGGGACGAGGCTTTGCCGGATTGTACCGCAAGGAAGAAAATATACCCGGCGCGTTCGCCGAAAACACCTTTCATTTTAAGAATGACCGGTGGGTATGGGTAACAGGATTACGCGCTGACCGGCACAATTCTTTCGGCTGGTACGTCACGCCACGTACGATGTTGCGGTTCAATCCTTCTGCTGATCTGGATTTACGGGCAAGTATCGGATCCGGCTGGCGAACGGTGAACCTGTTTCCGGAAAATATTGCATTGCTTGCCGGAAGCCGCGACGTCATTTTTGCAGAAACATTACAACCCGAACAAACCTGGAATGCAGGCATCAATGCCACGCGCCGTTTTACTATTGGTAAAATGCGGCTGACCGCAACTGCGGATGTTTACCACACCCGTTTTCAAAATCAGGTATTTCCTGATTACGACAGCGATCCGGCAAAGGCCGTTATCTCCAATTTTACAGGTAAATCAGTAAGCAACGGTGTGCAAATGGAAGTGAGCGCGGCCTGGAGCCGGCGGGTCGAACTGCGTGCTGCCTACAATTTTCTGGATGTGTTCAGGTATCAAAACGGCGCGAAAGTCCTGCTACCCTTCAATCCGCGCCATAAAATACTTTCCGTTGTCACCTATCGCACTGCGGGTGAACGCTGGCAATTCGATGCCAACCTGCACTGGTATGGCAAACAAAGGTTACCGGATACCCGCGACAATCCCGAAACCCTGCGCCGCCCGGATTATTCCAAAACCTATGCCGTCGCCAGTATGCAAGTACGCCATGTGTTGCGCCGGATCGAGTTTTTTGCCGGTTGTGAAAACATATTCGGCTTCAGACAATCACGTCCGATTGTAGGATGGGAAAACCCTTTCGCACGTGGTTTTGATCCGTCATTCGCATGGGGGCCGACACGGGGCCGGGAATTTTACATCGGCAGCAACTTTAAACTGGACAAAAAAGAAAAGCAGAATTGACCTGCATCACACCCTTATAAACCTGCACATCACCGGTTAATAAGGGTACAATTTAAAACAATGACAATCAATACTTTAAACACTCCTAAACGGCTCGGATTTCTGGACCGCTATCTAACCCTCTGGATATTTGCAGCCATGTTTCTGGGCGTAGGATTAGGATATTTTTGGCCTGGTACCGCTGCCTTTATTAATCAATTTCAGAGCGGCACTACAAATGTTCCTATCGCTGTGGGGCTCATCTTAATGATGTACCCGCCGTTGGCAAAGGTGAAGTATGAAGAATTGCCGAAAGTATTTAAAAACGTGCGCATCCTCGGCCTGTCACTTGTACAAAACTGGTTAGTAGGCCCCGCGTTGATGTTTTTGCTGGCCGTCCTTTTTTTGCAGGATAAACCGGAATACATGGTTGGGCTGATCATGATCGGTATTGCGCGTTGTATTGCAATGGTAATTGTCTGGAACGACCTGGCAAAAGGCGATACCGAATATGTGGCCGGACTTGTCGCCATCAACAGCGTTTTCCAGGTGCTCTTTTACAGTGTGTATGCCTGGTTTTTTGTAACGATTTTACCTCCATTTTTTGGGATCGAAGGCATGAACGTCGACGTGAGTATCGCGCAGATTGCGGAAAGCGTATTTGTCTACCTGGGCATCCCTTTTATTGCCGGCATTGTCACCCGTTACTCGCTGATAAAAGCCCGGGGAAAAGACTGGTACCAGCAGGTATTTATCCCGAAAATAAGCCCGATCACGCTGGTGTCGCTCCTTTTTACCATTGTAGTCATGTTCAGTTACAAGGGAAATCTGATCGTTCAGATCCCGCTGGATGTAGTGCGAATTGCCATCCCCCTGGTGTTTTACTTCGTCATCATGTTTTTCAGCGCTTTTTTTCTGGCCAAACGGGCGGGCGTGGATTATGCCAAAAGCACTTCGCTGGCATTTACTGCGGCAGGCAATAATTTCGAACTGGGTATAGCGGTAGCAATTGCCGTTTTCGGTATCAATTCAGGAGTGGCATTCGCAGCGGTGATAGGCCCGCTGATAGAAGTGCCGGTGCTGATCCTGCTGGTCAATGTGGCCTTGAAACAACAACACAAATTCTCTATTGTCAAAGATTCTACCTTATGACCATCGCTCTTTTTTCCGATATACACGCCAACCTGCCTGCACTCGAAGCCTGCCTGGCCGACATCGACCAGCGGAAACCGGATGCCGTTTTTTGTCTCGGCGACCTGGTGGGTTATAACATCTGGCCGAATGAAGTGGTACAGGAAATCCGCCGTCGCGGTATTCCGACGATTGCGGGAAATTATGACTACGGCATTGGCAGAAGCAGCGACGATTGCGGCTGCGCCTATAAAACCGACGATGAAAAAGCCAATGGCGCGGTGAGCATCCGTTTTACCAACGAGATCGTGCAGCAGGACGAA
>JAKQJD010000433.1 GCA_029561355.1 Bacteroidota bacterium
TTAGGCCACTCTTTAAAGCAACCAAGCATTTGTACAGATGGTCCACTACCACCACTAATAACTAATAACCAATAACTTACAACGCTGCCCCGCGCAAGTTCTCCACATAGCGTTCCACAAACGCCTGCATGGTCTTCCGCCGGTACTGCATCACCCAGCGCGGGTGCGGCAACGGAATAATCTCCCTGAAAAAGCCGTGCGCGGCGTTGATTTTTTGAAAAAAGGCAAAATTCTGGCCTTCGCCCATGCACAGCGCTGTATCCCTGTTGGCGCCGAATTCCAGTTGGGTACGGATGTTCCAGACGACGAACGGTTCTACCGTTTTCTGCAAGGTGCGGTCGTCGTAGTAATTGATGTTTTTTCCGTCTTTCACAAAGCCCAGTGGAGACAGGGACGTGATGTAAAAATCGTGGCAAAAAGCCTCCACACCTCCGTAGGCGCGAATGAATTCCCACACGAAAATCGACGACAATTCCGCTTTTTTCTGAAATGTATTTTCTATGCCGCATTCGCTTTCCAACCTGATCGGATCCGTAAACGGCACGCCCGTGATGCCTGCCCCGAACCGGCCGGGATTGATGCCGAACATAAAGGTGCGCGGTTGCAGGTCGGCGTAGTACTTTTCGTAAAAAGCAGTCAGCGCCTGCATCGTTTCGGGCTGGTCGTAGGGAAACAACCATTCGAAACCAGTGGGTAGTTCGATGTCGGGCACACGCAACGAGCGGGTGAAAGAGATGACCTGATGGGAGAAGGACATGTTTTTATATTTTGTGTTATCCAATCACCTGCCTCGACCGCACTACCGTTTCCGAACCCTCCGCCAGAAACACCGACACCGGATCGGTCTGGTTCAAATCCGCAAATGCTGGTCCGTACACCGCGCCGAAATCTACTTCGCAATGCCAGGCACGGATCGGATACACGTCCCAGCGCGGGTGTTCCACCTGGTATTCGATGGACTGTTTTGTGGTGCGCCGGGCATACCCCCAAAAATGTTCGGTGATAAATTCCGCTTCACTACCGGCCTTCATAGGTACCGGAACGGGATCGGTTTGCACACCGAAGGAATGCCAGCGGCCGTTTTCCTTCCAGCCATATTCGGTTTGTTTTCCATCCCGCCCGTCCGTCCACTGGTGGCGCATGGAGCGCACCTTGTAATGCTCGCGGTACACCGTATTGGCTACCCAGGCGATGGCGGGCAGGGGT
>JAKQJD010000467.1 GCA_029561355.1 Bacteroidota bacterium
TTTCACCTTGCTCAACCTTTGCTGCAGCAAACCCAGTGCAAGTTGCCGCAGTTCGGGATCGTTCAGCGCGGTGTCCAGTTCCGAGAGCGGCATGAGTCCTTTCGGACCTTGCACCGCATACAGCATATGCGACATGAATTCAGTGATCTGCAACATAGGTCGCGTATTTGTCCAGGCTTTGGTGAGCCGGGGCGCATCCTGATTATCCAGATTCCGGATATCCTCGCGCAATTGCGCCAGTACGTCTTCCAGGCCGGCGACCTTGCTTTTTATTTTGTCGGCAGGACGGATGTTTTCATTGCGCAGCAGGTATTTTTTGAGCGGACTGCCGATGGCAAGGAACGAGCGGCCTTCCGAAATGCGCTGCTCCCACTGCATAAGGCGTTTTTCAATTTGAAAAAGTTTGTCCCGGCGGAGTGACAGCACCTGGTCGGGCTCATATCCACCGAAGTCGATTTCGGTAAAATCGTCCGCAATGGACTCCAGGACGACCAGCGGCTGCAGGTCGCTCTTTTGCGTTTTATCCGACCAGTACGCGCGCAAATCGATCACCACCTGCTGCAAGGCCTGTCTTTCCGTATCGGTTTGCGCGATCTGCTGTTCCAGGCTCAGGGTGTCGAAAGTAGCGCGCCAGGATTCTACCGCCATATCGTAGGCAGACAGATCAGCCTGCCAGCGGCGCAGGATTTCGGTAATGCCAAGGTCGTTGTACCAGGTGCCGTCGAGGTTACGGGTGAGTTCCAGGCCCGCTACACGCCAGCTCTGGGCGGAACGGGGTTTGTCGAAGAATTTATCGTAAAATCCGAAGGTGTTGTTTTCCGCCAGGGTAGCAGAATCCAGCGAACCACGCAGGAACTGGGGCAAAAAATTGATATTAAACCCGGCGCTGGTATCCACGTTTCCAATCAGAACGTCGTACGAATACAATGGATTGGCCAGAAATTGCCGGCGGTCGGGCGGCGGCGGCGCATCCGCGTTGTTTTGTTGCAGTGCTGAAATACCGGCTTCGATTTGCGTTTCCGCCTCATCCAGATCGGTATAAACCTCCTTCAACTGCGTGGTAAACTGTGTGACTGTTTCGACCATTTTCTGGTAGGCCGCCGACGAATCGGCCGACGCCGCCAATGCTTCGTTCAGGTTCTGGCCGGCCGTATTATAACTGTCGTACAAGTCGCGGTGCACCACAGGAAACACTTCCGACAAGGGAGCGTCGTGCGCCAGTCCGAATATAGAATAAACCGTCAGCAGGTTATAAAAAATCGGGTCCTGCTGTAGCCCGCCGAAGTACTCGTCCTTGAGCAGCAGTTCCGGCAACGTTAGGTTCAGGTTTTTCAGGTCCAGGTAAAATGCCTCTCGCAAACCTTCCAGAAAGGACTGGGAATAAGTAATGCCCGGATTCGTGTATTGCGTGCGGACGTTGGGGAACAGGTAACCGACCTGCGGAATTTTTTTGTCCAGCAGGTTTTCAAAAAACGAAACGGCTACTTCCTGTTGCGCCCTTTCCAGAATAAATTCGAAAAGCCCTTTGATGATCGCTTCCGTATGCAGGGCGTTGACCGACGGCGGCGATTGCACTTTGTCGGCCGCTACCCGCAAGGCCGTCGAATTTTGAAGCGGCGGCGCCTGGGAATGCTGCATCGACTGGCGAATCGACAGGTATTTGGCAGGAGAAACCGCTTCGTCGCTGTACATCAGCGAACTGATTTTGAAGCGCTCCGGCGACTGGATTTTTTTCCAGAACGGCGTTTCCCGGGCATCCAGCGGGGCAAGCGAACGGAACAGGCTGTCCTCTTCCGCATTGATAAACCCCTGCAACAACGGATTTCTTTTGATGCGCCGGGTCAGCCAGACCGCATCCACGTGGTCGGGCGGGGCTATTTGTGTGGGCTGGTCGTATAGAAAAAGGATCAGAAGTGCTTTTTGAGCCGCCGCTTCGCGTTGTGTAACGGAAGCGGAAGAATCCTTCATGGCATGAAAAGCATCGAGCAGATTCCGGCTGTCTTCCAGCAGGTTTTGCGCCGGCAGCAGAAATGACAGGCAGCAAAATATCAGGACAAAATATGATTTTAGCATGCTTTTGGATTGGAGATCGAGGAGATAAACATGGGGGTGTTTGGTATTTGGTGTTTAGGAAAAAGCCGTCATTGCCAGACACTAAAAACCAAACACCAAATACCCTCACACGGCGCCGACTTTAAGTTGAATAAAATTGCTGAGCGTGTCATAGGCACTGAAAAATGCCGTTTTCGTAGCGGAAGCCGCAATCAGGTTACCGTTTCGTTTAATGACATTCACATCCGTCAATTTACTGGCTATCCCGTTGTTGAGCAGTTTTTCGCGGTAGGTTGCAACCAGTTGATCCTGACGCGCCTGGCGGGTTTTATAACCGGGGTCCTGGGTCAGGTCCTGGTTGGCCTGTGCAAAATCCTGTAGCCGGATGCCGATTTGTTGGCGTGTAATCCGCAAGGCATTGAGCACCTGTACGTTCATATCCGAGGGGACCTTACTGTTCGTGTTGAGCGGGGTTGTCAGCACAGGGGTAAGAATATTCGTCTCGATAGATTGCAGGACATTCCGGATTTTCAGTACGACAACGTCTGCTTTGGTAGTGTCAGCGCCGCCCAGGGAAATGACCTGAACGACAATGATCGTTCCGTCCGTATCGATGGTATTGGTCCAGAATCCCGGTTTTGCCATGGTACTGAAAATACGGTCCAGGTCCTTTTTCAGGTCTTTCACATCGCCGTTGTTGGGGCCGAGCGATGTTTTTGCGAGGTTAAATTTTTCCAGACACAGCGTTTGTGCGTCTTTGACGATGGATTGTAGAAAAGCGTTCGAATCAGCCATGTGATGTATTGATTTCCGGTAAGGTTCGGTCTGTTTTTCACCTAAAGCGTATTTAAAACCGCTTTAGTTCGCAGCAAATGTAGACTGTGTTTGTCAACTGCACTATATCTTATCCGAATAATTGACTATCAACCAATTAGGGTAAAATGCCGCCGGGAGGTTCCTTCATCAAAGTTCAGGCCAACAACCCTATTACCAGGGCTTTGCCAATCGATTATTTCAACGGGCGCAGTTACACCCGAGGGGAATGGAAATGATTAATATCCTGAGAAAAGTACCCGTTTTATTGTTAAAACCCTTTCAAAAACCCCATTTTTTTTAACAAAAGTAAAACGGATCATGATGTAACCCTGCCTATACGACTACCGTCTGCCGGATACATTACTTCACAACGAACCGATTTATCCGTGAACCATTCATCCTTCTTACCAACGCCCCCGAAGGACCCGCCGGAAGATGTGCGGACTTTCGCTTTCCGGCAACTACTGCAACGTATACAGGAAATCGCTCCGCTCGACGAATGCGACCGGGCGCTGCTGGAACAAAAAATCCGGTGGGAAATCTGTCCGAAAGGCACGCTTTTGCTGCGCCCCGGAGAAGTGAGCAACCATCTTCGTTTTATGCACGAAGGCGCTGTGATCTGTTACGAACATGTCGACGAAGAATTACAACTCGAAAAAGTAGGCTGGATTGCCCGGCCTTCCGAACTGGTGCTGGAAATCAACAGTTTTTTCCAGCGCTCCCCCACCCTGCAATACCTGAAATGTACGGCACCCTGCGCGTTTCTGACCCTGACGTACGACGACCTGCAAATGCTGTATGTGGAAAGCCCGGCATGGAACACGGCCGGCCGCCGCCTTTTTGAAGAGTATATGCTCCTGATGGCCGAACGTACGTACTTGCATCAGTTAAACACGGCAAAAGAAAAATACAAGTACTTCACCGAGCGTTTTCCCGAAGCCACGCAACTGTTTTCGCTCCGGCACATCGCCGCATTCCTGCGCATCCGACCCGAAACGCTGAGCAGACTGCGGAGTCCGAAGTCTGGAAGCAGTCCGAAGTCGTCAGTGCGAAGTGCGAAGTCCGGAACAACGTGAGTGGCTATAGACTTCGCACTGACGACTTCGGACTGATGACTTACTTGATTTGCGTCAATTGCCCGTTTCGCACACCGCCGGCATCTTTGCGGTGCAATTTACCCGGCACAGTTCTTTGGAAAATTCCATGAGCAGCCCCCTCAACATCTCAACCCCTCTACAAACCCACACCCAACTATCATCACATTTTTTTTAACACCAACATCAATTCCGATTATGAAAAATCACATGAGCGTACGCCTTTTGTTACTGGCAGTTATCACCCTCACCGTCATCAATGCCTGTAAAAAAGACGAACCTGCCACTTCCGACCCTGCCGCTGTGGAAACTTCCGCAAAGGCGCTCCGCAGCCAGCAACTGATCAGTTCATCCTTCGGTATCGCCCTGCACGGGGCCGAAAAAGCCAACGGACTTGTGAACCAGAGCACGGAAGAACGTTGCAGCGCCGTTACCATTTTCCCGGCAGATGCAACGACTTTCCCGAAAACGATCACGGTCGACTACGGCACCGGCTGCACCGACAGCGACGGCAAATTCAAATCCGGCAAAGTGATCGTCACGGTCGACAAAATCTGGGAAGCCAATACGCAGGTATCCATCCTGTACGACAATTACAAGGAGGACGGCGCTTCCCTGTCGGGCAGATTTACCCTGAAAAACGTGAGCACCCAGAACGCCGGTATTTACACGATCCTGGCTGAAGACATCAAAGCCGCTGACGCCCAGGGGTTTACGCTGGATTACGATGCCACGGAAACTTTTACCCAGATCGGCGGCCATGCCTCCTGGTGGGACTGGAACGACGACGTGTATGAAATTACCGGAAGCATTCAAACCGTGCTGACCAACGGCGAAACGGTCGACTGGACCATCCAAAACCCGCTGACCAAAGCCAACAACTGCTTCTGGGTGAGCGAAGGAACCGGCCTGCTGAATATCAATGGCCTGGAAGTCGGCGTGAATTACGGCGACGGCGCCTGTGACAACAAGGGCACGCTGACGATTAATGGTCAGACGTATGAGGTAACGCTTTGATTAGAGGTGAGAAGTGAGAGGTGAGATGCGTAGCGTACACATTTCTGCTCTTCATTTTGCCTGTTGTAAATTAGAAAAGGCGGTGGTTTATCTGGTTTTTGAATGACTGGATAAATTACCGCCTTTCTTTTTTTTCAGAATTTATTTGCTGGTTTGAGCCCTCCGTATTTACATTAGAGCCATTGTAAATACGATCTAAACCAAAATGAAAACACCTGCACTTTATGTATGCATGGCCATACTGACAACTGTGTTGTTGGGCGCCAATGCCAATGAAATTCCCCGCTTTTTTGCCCTGGTGATGCCTGCAAAATCAAAAAGCAAGGCCGCTACTACCTTCGAAAGCGCACACGCCCAATTGCCCATTCCCGTGCCCGACGAGGAAAACATGGACTGCAAAAACGGCAAAGAGCACACCATCCCCGTACCGAAAGACTTGTATTTGCAGGACTATGAAAAGGTGCTGTACGACTTTATCCTCCGCCGCAAATACGTCGATCTCGACTGGTGCGTGGACAAAAAAGTGCGCGATACCGGTCCGTGGATCGAAGAAACCTATTACGGCGTGCACCCGGCCGTTCGCATTTATTATTCACCGAGCATGATGTACTGGCTCACCGGCGATCCCGACTACTGGCAGGAGGGGAAACAATCGGGCAAAGCCACACCCAAGGCGCCGCGCACGGGCGCCGTGCCCGAAGGCGCCATGATCGTGAAGGAAATGTACATGCCGCCGGCCAACATTTACGCGGAACTGCAACAACTGATCGAACAAAACGAAGCCGCCGAATGCAAAAACGAAGCGGTGTATGAAAAACTGCTCAGCCGCCTGATTACCGCCTGGACGGTGATGGTAAAAACAGGTGACGAATCACACGACGGCTGGTTCTGGGCCGGCCCCGGCGCGCCTGCAATGGTGAACGGTAAACTTCAAACCGTCGAAGAAGCCATTGCTGGCCAACTCGACGATTACAAAAGTATGCCTGGCGCCGGTTTCGGACAAACCTGCATTCGCTGCCACGCTTCCGCCGATAAAGAACTGACATTCAGCGCTTTAAGAAACATAAAAGGTTTTCTGCCGGGCGAAAACCTCTTGACTTTCCGGTCGGATAATTCATGGCGTAACCAGGCGTATTTTGAAAACTACCCGCTCAGTATTCTTACTCAAAATCAGGAATGCCTGCGCGATTCCGCCGTGCAGCATTTCTTCGAATTGCCCGCTCCGCTCCGGCCTTTCGCCATCCAGAATGAACCGGAATGGGCAGAATTTATGCGTTTTCACCTGCCGCCAACGGATCCGGTCGCCAACGCCATGGATACGAAATCCAAACCGGAAGTCAATCCGGTATTTACCAAAATGTTTCCGCCCATGCCGGGATCTATGGTTCCGGGAAATATAAAAGCCTTCCCTTCGCAATTTGCCGACCACGTCGTGCCGGGCCAAAAAGTAGAGCAGTTCATCACTTCCGACAATTGCACAGGCTGTCACGGCGGTCTGGGCGGTAGTCCGTACGACGTTACCATGTTCCTGCAAACCGGGCCGAATTACGGCGACGGATACAACGTGTCGGAATACGGTGAATGGCGCTGGTCGCCGATGGGCCTGGCCGGGCGGGATCCGATTTTTTATTCCCAACTGGAAAGTGAAATGGTTTTGCTGGAACGCGACGCGCAAAAGGGCGGCCTGTTGAAAGGGACTTTAAAAGAAAACCAGGAACAGGTAACCAATACCTGCCTGAGTTGCCACGGTTCCATGGGCCAGCGGCAGTTGACCATCGACGCTAAAACGGACAAAACCCTCAACCCGCTTTTCAAGGTCGATTACGTGTACCTCACGGAATTGCTCTCTGCCAAAACACCCAAACCCGACAACTACAAGTACCACAAATACGGCGAACTGGCCCGTGAAGGCATCAGTTGCATGACCTGCCACCACATGATCGCACCCGATGAGCAGGCCGTGAATGCCTGGCGGCCCACACAGCCTAACTGGATCACCAGTACTACACCGAAGGAACTGGCCTATTTCCTGTTTCACAACACGACCGGTCGCCCCAATACCAGTCCACCCACAGAAATCGGCGGCCCTTTCGCCGACGTGAAGGTATTGCCGATGGAAAACGCGCTCGGTATCACGCCCAAGTACAATGCCTTTATCGGGCAGGCGCAGATGTGCGGCGTTTGCCACACCATCAACCTGCCGAATATCGGCATGAAAAAGGACGAATTTCCGGTGCTGACGGCCTCCGAATCCAACCCGGCGCTAAAGCCCTACGCGCATACCATAGAGCAGGAAACCTTTCTGGAATGGCAAAACAGCCTGTTCGCGAGCACCGACAAAAACGGTAACCCGGCCGACGGTTTTAAAAGTTGCCAGGATTGCCACATGCCCGGCGGATTCGAAAGCCTGGACGGGAAGATCAATATCAACCAGTTGACCACCAAAATCGCCACTATTCAGGATCCCGGCTATCCGGAAGTAGAAAACCGCGCGGAAGATTTCGACATCGATATCCCTACGCGCGGCAATTACAAGCGCCACGAACACGTCGGCCTGAATGTGTTCATGCTGGAAATGTTCAACCAGTTTCCCGACATCCTCGGCGTCGCCAAACAGGATTACATGACGTCGGCCAAAAACGGCAACGCGCTGGCCATTCAGAACATGGTGCGGCAGGCGGAAAAAGCCACCGTCGATATGGACGTCCAGGTTAAACCCTTACAGGGCAGCCAACTCACCGTGGACGTGACACTGCAAAACAAAACCGGGCACCGCTTCCCCAGCGGCGTAGCATTCAGAAGGGCATTTCTCGAACTGCTGGTACTCGACGGGCAAGGCAGAGTAGTATGGTCTTCGGGCCGCACCAACGAAGCCGGGGTGATCGTAAACGGCGCCGGCGAACCGCTTAAAACGGAATTCCTGCCGGACAGAAATACCTACCAGCCTCATTATCAGGTTATTACCAGACAGGATCAGGTGCAGATCTATGAAGAACTGGTGCAAAATGCAGACTACGATTTTACCACCAGTTTTATCCACCGCGTGCACGACATCAAGGACAACCGCCTGCTGCCCAAAGGCTGGCGGGATTCGAACGTGTTCAAGAGCATGGGCCAGGTAATGCTCCAGTTTATGGAAGCCACCGATCCGCTGGTCACCAACGACCCCGATTACAAGGACCAGGGACCCGACTTCCCGGGCAAGGACCATTTGCAATACCAGATCAGTCTGCCCGCGCCGTTCAACCCGGCCGGTTTGTCGGTGCAGGTCACCATGTATTACCAGTCTATTCCGCCTTATTACCTGCAACAGCGGTTCGTCACAGCGCCGTTCGGGCCGGCTACGCAACGGTTGTATTACCTGACCAGCCACCTGAACACGACCGGTACTGCCATCGAAGACTGGAAATTGCCGCTGGTGACCATGGCTACGCGGTTTGATAAAAACAGTGGTTCCTGGTCGAAGGCGGTGCAGGTTAAAAAGGACCGGAAAAATATGTAAAAGCGGGTGTTCGGCTACGCCTCCCGTAGGAATAATGGCAACGCGGACGACGCGGATTAGACGGATTTACGCGGATTTCTGGTGACTATGATTTTAGTATGATTTTTATGATGGCCATGATTACATCTGATGTCAATCATGGCCATCATAAAAATCATAGTCAAATACATAGTCAAAAATTCAATGAAAGTGGCCGCAAGGCCACTAAAAATCCGCGTAAATCCGCCTAATCCGCGTCGTCCGCGTTGCCATTATTCCTACGAGTGGCGTAGCCGAACAAAAAGGGCCTTACAAACCACATTCCACAATCCTTTTACAACGCTTTCAATCCTCTTGCTATATTTGCCGACCGGCATTATTCAATCTATAAAGCATATCACCATGAAAATCTTTTCCCTGCCTGTGCTGATCGCTGTCGCGATTGCAGGTATCGGCGCGTATTCTGTTCCCGATTTTCCGGTTCCTCCAAAGGGCGGAACGTACCGGGATCTGAATAAAAACGGTCGGCTCGACGTGTATGAAGACCCGAAACAACCTGTGGAAGCCCGGGTTTCCGACTTGTTGGCTCAAATGAATATCGAGGAAAAAGCCGGCATGATGTTCATCAACGGCGTCACCATCAATGACGACGGCTCCCTGGACCCAAGACCCGACGCCAAGGGACCCGCTGCCCGCCTGCCCACGGCGCCGGAAAACATCAGCGAAAGGCACATGAATCATTTTAACTACTGGCAAGTGCCTTCCATCAAGGCGCTGGCAGAAGGTTATAATGCCATACAAAAACTGGCGGAAAACTCGCGCCTCGGCATTCCGGTCACGATTGCTTCCGACCCGCGCCACTATTTCAGCAACAACATTTTTGCCATGCAGGCCAACGGCTTTTCGCAATGGCCCGAGCAACTCGGCTTTGCCGCCATCGGCGACGAAAAACTGACACGTACTTTCGGCGATATCGCCCGGCAGGAATACGTAGCAGTAGGCATCCGCGAAGCCCTGCACCCTATGGCCGACCTGGCTACCGAGCCGCGCTGGGCGCGTGTGAGCGGCACTTTCGGCGAAGATGCCCAGTTGTCGGCACGCATGATCAAGGCCTACATCCTGGGTTTTCAGGGCAAAAAACTGGGTAAAACCAGCGTTGCCTGCATGACCAAGCACTTTTCAGGCGGCGGCCCGCAGAAAGAAGGCCTCGATCCGCACTTCGAATTTCAGAAAGGGCAGGTATATCCGGGCAAAAATTTCAAATACCACCTGATCCCGTTCGAAGCCGCTTTTGCAGTGAATACCGCGTCCATTATGCCTTATTACGGCGTGCCGACCGACCAGACCGGCGAAAATGTGGGCTTTTCCTACAACAAGGATATCATTACCAAAATGCTCCGCGAACAATATAAATACGACGGCGTGGTGTGCACCGACTGGGGTCTGATCACGGATGCCAATATGGGCGGCGTGGTGTGGCCTGCCCGCGCCTGGGGTGTGGAAAAACTAAGTGCTGAAGAGCGGGTGCAAAAGATCATTGAAGCGGGTTGCGACCAGTTTGGCGGAGAAAGCCGGCCCGAACTGGTGGTAAGCCTCGTAAAATCGGGCAAAGTGAGCGAAAAACGCATCGACCAGTCGATCCGGCGTTTGCTGCGGCAGAAATTCGTTTTGGGTCTGTTCGACAATCCTTACGTCGACGTTGCGGCTGCCGTGAAACTCGTCGGCAATCCTGCCTTCAAGGCTAAAGGCGATGCCGCCCAGCGCCGCTCTATGACCCTGCTGAAAAACGAGGGCAATTTTCTTCCGCGCCGTGGCAGCAAGCCGAAAATCTACGTCAAAAACGTGGATGCAAAAGTAGCCGCTCTGTACGGAACCGTGGTTGAGAACCCGAAAGACGCCGATTTCGCCGTGATCCGCATCAACACACCCTGGATTCCTGTGGAAACACAGAACCCGTTCGCCAAAGGTTTTCACCACGGCGATCTCGATTTCAAGTCACCCGAAAAGGAAGAAATCCTTCAACTGTTGAACACCGTCCCGACGGTAGTGGATATTTACCTGGACCGCCCGGCCGTCATTCCGGAAATCAGCGCCAAAGCGAAAGCCCTGTTTGGCAACTACGGCGCCAGCGATGCAGCGTTGCTGGACGTTATTTTCGGCAAAGCCAAACCGGAAGGCAAACTGCCGTTCGAACTGCCGTCGTCCATGGATGCCGTCAGAAAACAAAAAGAAGACGTACCGTACGATTCCGAAAACCCGCTGTATAAATTCGGCTTCGGCTTGCGATACAAATAGTGAGTTGTGAGTTGTGAATTGTGAGTGGTGAATTGCCATGACTTTCTGCTACTCACCATTCACAACTCACTGCTCACCACTCACATTTCACAACTCACAATTCACCACTCACTATTACCATTCTCATGAAAAAATATATCAAACCCATCCTTTGGGGTCTTCTTGTTATTCTTGTGCTCATTCAATTCATCAGGCCGGCACGCAACCAGTCCAACGACGAAACCTACGGTATTCACACCAAATATGCTGTGCCGCAAGAAGTCGACGCCATCCTGAAAACGGCCTGCAACGATTGCCACAGCAACAACACCATTTATCCCTGGTATGCCAACGTACAACCGGTAGCCTGGTGGCTGGCAAACCACGTGGAAGAAGGCAAGCACCACCTGAATTTGTCCGAATTCACCAAAAGCAGGGTAGCCGTGCAAAACCACAAGTTCGACGAGATCATCGATATGATCAAGGAAGGCGAAATGCCGATGACTTCTTATACGCTTATCCACCGCGATGCTGTGATGAGTGATGCACAGAAACAACTGGTGATCGATTGGGCGCAGTCCATGATGGACACGCTGAAATCCCAATATCCGGCAGACAGCCTGGTGCTGAAACGCAAGGGATAAACCACGTTCAAACAATTCCCTGGAAGGGATATGCGCCGGTATTCGGTGCATATCCCTTTTTTATTTTCCTGAAACAAAGTTCCGGGAACGTTCCCGATAACGATTGCGTAGATAAATCCCGGGTTTTGTTAGAAAGTTGAAAACCCTGAAAACTACCTTTCGTTTGCGAATTGTAAAATATTCGAAATATTATTCTTTCACAGATTCCAGATTACCAGTAAAATTTCAACATCTACACCCATCCCTCGAAGCATCCACCATTTGGTATTGATATCAATAACGTAAGCATGAAACATTCTGAAGCCATCGAAGAAGTCAAACTAAATGTCATGAACAGTATTCCCTACGAATTACGCAACACGCTGACCCGGATTTCCGGTGTGCTGGATCGCCTGCAGAAATCGGACGACCATTTGTCGGAATCCGAACGCAGGCAGTTTTACAGCATGATCGGCTTGCACACCTCCGAAGTTCTCGAACTGGTAGATCAGTTGATCGTACCCGGCGGCAGCGGAACCAGTACTACGCTGGAGCGGTCCGAACAGCCGGCCACTTTCGGCGCTCAAATGCATGATTCACAAGGAGATGATTGCCAGACGAGTTTTGTAAAACTGAAGGAAAAACGGTACTCGTCCTATGACCAGGAACTGTTGAAAAAACTGTTCGGCCTGATGGAAGACAACCTGGAGGAAACCGACTTCAATATCCAGAAAATGTGCTGTATGGTGCACATGAGTCACATGCATTTTATCCGGAAAGTGAAACAACTCACCGGCAAAAAACCCATCGACCTGCTCAAGTCCTACCGGCTGAAAAGAGCCAAGGATCTGCTGGGGCAAAACAACCTGACCGTTGCGGAAATTGCTTATAAAATAGGTTACGACATGCCCAATTCTTTCAGCAGGGCTTTCAAAAAAGAATTCGGTATCAGTCCAAGCGCATACGTGGGGTGAGGATTTGAGTATTCGAGGATTTGAGTATTCGAGTATTCGATTTCAAAACCTCAAATACTCAAATCCTCGCATCCTCAAATCCTCAAATCCTCCCATTCCATGTCCCTTTCATCATTCAATCTTCACGGAAAAATTGCGCTGGTAACAGGTTGCAGCAAAGGTATCGGCAGCAGCATGGCCATCGGGCTGGCGGAAGCGGGCGCAGACGTCATTGGTGTTTCCGGCAGTTTGCAGGCGGGTAGTCCGGTAGAACAGGCAATTATGGCGCTGGGCAGGAAATTTTACCCGTTTCAGGCGGACTTTTCAGACCGGGCGGCACTGTATACGTTTATCGCAACCGTAAAAAAAGATTTTCCGGTCATCGATATTTTAATCAACAATGCAGGCATTATCCGGCGCGCCGCGGCCATCGAACACGCAGATGAAATATGGGACGAAGTGCTGTCCGTCAACCTCGACGCCCCGTTTATTCTGGCGCGGGAAATCGGCCGGGAAATGGTAGCCCGAAAACAGGGAAAAATCATTTTTACCGCTTCGCTGCTGAGTTTCCAGGGCGGCATTCTGGTGCCCGGTTACGCAGCCAGTAAAGGCGCCATCGGAAGCCTCGTAAAAGCGCTGGCCAACGAGTGGGCCGGGCAGGGTGTACACGTCAACGCCATCGCGCCGGGTTATGTGGCAACCGAAAACACCCGGGCACTCCGCGAAGACCCGCAGCGCAGCCGTGCCATTCTCGACCGCATTCCCTGCGGCCGCTGGGCAGAGCCCGATGACTTTAAAGGCCCCGCAGTATTCCTGGCTTCCGCCGCATCCGATTATATACATGGAACCATCCTGACCGTAGACGGGGGCTGGATGGGCAGATAAACCAACGATTTAGCAAGCGATCAAACTTTCATTATGCAAATTCTTCACGCCGGCAGTCCTTCTGAAGTTGCCGCAATGGATACCCAGGCACTCCGCAGGCAATTTCTGCTGGATAAAATATTCGAACCGGACCAGGTCCGTTTAACCTACAGTCACTACGACCGCATGATCGTGGGTGGCGCGATGCCGGTGGAACAAATACTTCGCCTGGATGCGCCTGCCGGTTTGCGTGCCGAATTTTTCCTGGAACGCCGCGAACTCGGCATCCTCAATATTGGCGGCTCAGGTAAAGTTTCAACGGAATCGGGCACCTTCACACTGGAAAAACTGGACTGCCTGTACCTGGGCAAAGGCACGACAGAAGTACATTTTCAAAGCGATGAAGCCGATAAACCTGCCCTGTTTTACTTCCTGAGTGCTCCCGCGCACCGTTCCTGCCCGGCCCGACGGATGACCGCGGCGGAAGCGAATCCAAATCAACTCGGAAATCAGTCGACCGCCAATGCCCGAACCATTTTCAAATACATCCATCCCGACGGCATCGAAAGTTGCCAACTCGTGATGGGACTCACCGTGCTGGAACCGGGCAGCGTGTGGAATACCATGCCGCCGCATACCCACGACCGGCGTATGGAAGTGTATTGCTACTTCGATATTCCCGACGGGCAGCGTGTGTTGCACCTCATGGGCGAACCGCAGCAAACGCGTCATTTGTGGATGGGCAACCTGCAGGGCGCTATTTCACCGCCATGGAGCATCCACGCCGGCTGCGGCACCATGTCTTATTCGTTTATCTGGGGCATGGCCGGTGAAAATCAGTCCTTTGCGGATATGGATCAAATTGCCGTCGGCGCCTTGCTTTAAACACGAGGGTGTTTCGTGTTTTGAGTTTAGAATCTGGTTGGTTGTCAACCTTTTACGAAACACCAAACACAAAAAACGAAACACCTCTACAAACTGCCGTACTTTGAAAAAAATTCTCCTTTTGTTGCTGCCACTTTTTGCGCTTTCTTTCGGGAAAAGGGAACGTCCGGTCGTGTTTCTCGCCGGCGATTCCACCATTGCGCAAAAAAAAGTACTGGATGCCCCTGAAACCGGCTGGGGCATGTCGATTCCGCTATTTTTCGACACGACAGCCGTACGTTTTGAAAACCATGCGGTCAACGGACGTTCTACCAAAAGTTTCCGCACGCTCGGGCATTGGGACGTGTTGATTGCTCGCGTCCGGCCCGGCGATTACGTGTTCCTGCAATTCGGCCACAACGACGCGAAAGTAGAAGATACGACCCGCTACGCCCCCGCTCAAACCGCTTACCGCGACAACCTCACCCGTTTTATCACAGAAATACGCGCCAAAGGCGGCCAGCCGGTGTTGCTGACGCCCGTGGTGCGCCGCAGTTTTGATGAGGCAGGCCATTTCGTCGACAAGCACGGCGATTACCCTTCCGTCGTACGCGAAGTGGCCGCCGCACAAAAAGTACCGCTCATCGACCTGTGGGCAAAAAGCAAGGCCTTGCTGGAAAAAATGGGCGAGGCCGATTCCAAACCCATGTTCATGAATTTGCGCGGCGGCATTTACCCGAAGTTTCCGGAAGATAAAGTGGACAATACGCACTTCACCCCGTATGGTGCGGCGCTCGTTGCCGGCTTGGTTGCCGAAGGCATCCGCGAATTGGAATTGCCCATCCGCTCCTTTTTGAAACAAACGGAATTTCTGGAAAAATACGCCTACGAATTGCCACAGATCAGCGTGCCGGATTTCAAAAAAGACACCTTCGATATCCGCGAATTCGGTGCGCAGGCAGGCGGAATTGCACTGAATACCATTGCCATCAACCAAGCCATCGACACCTGCCATGCCCGTGGCGGCGGCGTGGTGCTGATTCCTGCCGGACTCTGGCTGACGGGGCCCGTTACCCTGCGCAGTTATGTCAACCTGCACCTCGAAAAGGGCGCTTTGCTACAATTCAGCAACGACCCGGAGCAATATCCGCTGGTGCGCAGCAACTGGGAAGGCCAGGAAGCCATCCGCAACCAGGCGCCGCTCACAGGCGAAAATCTGGAAGACGTAGCCATAACTGGCGCCGGTATCATCGACGGCGCGGGGCTGGCCTGGAGGCCGCTTCAACGCTCGAAGGTGACCGAAAAAGAGTGGCAAACACTCCTGGCTTCCGGTGGTGTGCTCAACGAAACGCAGGACGTCTGGTATCCCTCGGCGCGTGCGCTCAAGGGCTCGAAAATGCAGCGACCCGGCATGATTGCTGCGGGTTTCGATGAAGCCAAAGCGCTGGAAATCAAGGAGTTTCTTCGCCCGAATCTGCTGCGCCTGACCGGCTGCACCAGGGTTTTGATCGACGGCCCTACCTTTCAGAATTCGCCGGCATGGACGCTCCATGTCCTCCTTTGCAAACACGTTACCGTCAAAAATGTGCTGGTCAAAAATCCTGCATTCGCCCAGAACGGCGACGGCATTGACCTGGAAAGCACCCATTTTTTCCGGGTTGAAAACTGTGTATTCGACACCGGCGACGACGGAATCTGTATCAAATCCGGCCGCAACGAAGAAGGCCGCAAACGCGGCATCCCCAGTTCCGACGGCATTGTGCAGGGCTGTTCGGTGTACAAGGCCCACGGCGGTTTTGTGATCGGTTCAGAAATGTCGGGCGGCGTGCGCAACCTCTACATTTCGGGCTGCACGTTCATGGGTTCCGACATCGGCCTGCGATTTAAAACAACCCGCGGCCGCGGTGGAGCCGTGGAAGATATTTACATTTCCGACATCAATATGACCGACATCCCCGCCGAAGCCATCCTGTTCGACATGTATTACAACGGAAAAGAAGCCGCCGAGGCGCTGAAAAACCCGGAGCCGAAAAAAATGCCTGTTACGGAGGAAACACCCGTTTTCAGGCGGTTTTTTATTCGAAATGTGGCCTGCCGTGGCGCCGAACACGCTGTTTTTATACAAGGTATTCCTGAAATGAACGTACAGGACATTCGTATTGAAAACAGCATTTTTCGCACCAAACACGGCTTTTTCTGTATGGAAGGCAACGGTATTACCCTGAAAAACTGTGTACTGGAAACCTCGTCAACCGAGCCGGCCATTTCTATCCTGAACAGCCGCAACCTGACGCTGGACCACGTTCAAATTTCCGGCAACGCCGCCAAAGCCCTGAAAATAGAAGGCAGCCAAACCGGCGCTATTCACCTGCACGACACCGATGTGGAAACGCGCGGCATCGAAACCGGCGCCACCGTGCAAAAAGGAATTCTGATCAAAAAATGAAGATGCTGCGAATTACCGGACTTTTATGGTTGCTCTGCGCTTTCGGGTTGCAGGCACAGTCGCCCGCCGAATGGTCGAAGCGGATGGCCACGACCCTCATGACCGCTCACCCGGATTCGTTCTGTTACGATCCGGCCAAACCTGCGCGCTGGGATTACGAACTCGGCCTCTACCTGAAAGGCCTCGACCATTTATGGCGGCAAACGGGTGATGCTTCCTATTTCCAGTACATCCGCAAACAAATGGATTTTTATATCCGTGAAGATGGCAGCATCCGGACCTACGATGTCGAATCCTACAACATCGACCACCTCACGCCGGGCAACATCGCCCTGCTGTTGTACCGGCAAACCGGTCAGGAAAAATACCGCACCGCAGCCCAAACGCTGCGCGGGCAACTCAACGGTCAGCCACGCACCCATGAAGGCGGATTCTGGCATAAAAAGCGTTACCCCTGGCAAATGTGGCTCGACGGCCTGTACATGGGCGAGCCGTTTTATGCACTGTACAGCCAGGCCTTCGGAGAAACCAAAAATTTCGACGACATCGCCAACCAGTTTATCTGGATGGAAAAACACTCCCGCGACTCCAAAACGGGACTGCTTTACCACGGCTGGGATGAAAGCCGCGAACAGCAATGGGCCGACAAAACCACCGGCCAATCTCCCCATTTCTGGGGCCGTGCCATGGGCTGGTATGCCATGGCGCTGGTGGATGTGCTCGATTATTTTCCTGAAAACCATCCGAAACGCGGCGAGTTGATCGCCATTTTACAGCGCCTGTCTGATGCCGTGGTGAAATTTCAGGATCCGGCCACCGGCGTTTGGTTTCAGGTGGTGGACAAAGGCAGCGAGCCCGGTAATTACCGCGAAGCCTCGGCATCCAACATGTTTGCCTACGCTTTATTGAAGGGCGTTCGGTTGGGCTACCTGAACGCGCGTTTTTCCGACGCCGGGCAGAAAGCGTATTCCGGCATTTTACGGGAATTTATGGTGCAGGATGCCGACGGCTCGTGGCACCTCGATAAAACATGTTCGGTGGCGGGGCTGGGCGGCAATCCTTACCGCGACGGCAGTTTTGCATACTACATTTCCGAGCCTGTCCGCCGCGACGACCTGAAAGGCGCCGCTCCGTTCATACTCGCCGGTGTGGAACTGGAACGCCTGCTGCATAGTCAAACCGGAAAAGGTAAAACCGTGCTGCTGGACCGTTATTTCAACAACGAACGTAAAAACGGCGCGCGTTTTCACTACACCTGGGAGGACACGGAAAATTCCGGATTCTCGTGGTGGGGACAAATTTTTCAAGACCTGGGCGCGAAAACCAAATCCCTGGACGTGGCGCCCACGGCAGCGAATCTGGCAAAAGCGCAGGTATACATCCTCGTAGATCCGGACACCAAAAAAGAAACGGACAATCCGAATTTGATTGAAAAGCAACACATTCTGGCACTCAAAAACTGGGTAAAAAGCGGCGGCACCCTCGTGCTGCTGGCCAACGATACCAGCAACTGCGAAATCCCGCACTTCAATCAACTTGCTTCCGAATTCGGCATCCGTTTTTCCGACAAAAATCGCAACATGGTGAAAAACAACCAGTTCGAACAAGGGGCCATTCCAATACCGACCGACAACTCCGTATTTAAAACGGCGCGAAAACTATACATCAAGGAACTCAGCGTGCTCGAATTAAAGGCGCCGGCGCAGGCGCTGGTGAGTGAAGGCGGCGACGTAATCATGGCCACCGCCAGTATCGGCGCAGGCCGTGTGTTCGCCCTCGGCGATCCCTGGCTGTACAATGAATACGTAGACGGCAAAAAACTGCCTGCCGAATACGACAACTTCAACGCCACCCGCGATCTGGCTACCTGGCTGCTGCAAAAAAACGAACCCGTTTCCCCCGAAACGGCCCACGTTGCCGTTGCGGTGGAAAATCTGCGCAAGGCCATGGTTTCCGGCGAACGGGCTGCACTGGAAAAAATCACGGCACCCGGCCTCAGTTACGGCCATTCGGGCGGCAAGGTGGAAACCCGCGAGGAGTTTATCGCACAACTCGTTTCCGGCCGTTCCGATTTCACAGACATCACGCTGACCGACCAGAATATCTCGATCACAGGAAATACTGCCGTCGTTCGACACACCCTTTCCGCGCAGACCAACGATGCCGGAAAAGGCCCCGGCGCCGTACATCTTTCCATCATGCTGGTTTGGGTGAAACAAAAAGGGGAATGGAAACTACTCGCTCGCCAGGCCGTAAAGAAAAACTGAAAGACATGAATCATTTATCCAAAAGTCTTTTGACTGAACTACCGGAATCGGCCCTGCTTTCTTTGCCTGAAAAAGTACTTCAGTTCGGCACGGGAGCCTTGCTGCGCGGTTTGCCGGATTTTTTCATCGACAAAGCGAACCGCCAGGGCATTTTTAACGGCCGGATCGTGGTGGTAAAATCAACCTCCTCGGGCGATGTAGCCGCTTTCGAAAAACAGGATAATTTGTACACGATTGCCGTCAGAGGCATCGAAAACGGTGAGCCTGTATCACAAAACCTGATTTCCACTGCCATCAGCCGCGTTTTGTCGGCCCAGCAGCAGTGGCAGGACGTGCTGGCCTGCGCCGCCAATCCGGCGCTGGAAATCGTGATTTCCAATACCACGGAAGTGGGTATTCAACTCGTCCGGGAAAATATCCGGCAGGAACCACCCGCTTCTTTTCCGGGCAAACTGCTCGCTTTCCTGCTTGCCCGGTACCGCGCTTTCCACGGCGACGTGTCGAAAGGGCTGGTCATCGTGCCAACCGAACTGGTAACCGACAATGGCGACCTGCTGGAATCCATCATCCTGGAACTGGCACACCTGAACAAACTCGAATACAATTTCATCGAATGGCTGGAAAATGCCTGCACGTTCTGCAATTCGCTGGCAGACCGCATCGTACCGGGAATGCCCGCAGCAGACAAAGCGGCAGAAATTTTCAGCGAACTGGGCTATCATGACGACCTGCTTATCATGACCGAGCCCTATTGCCTGTGGGCCATTCAGGGCGACGAAAAAACGGCCGCCGTGTTGTCGTTCCGCGAAGCAGCGCTGGAGTCGGTCATCATCGAGCCCGACATCGACCGGTTTCGGGAACGCAAACTGCGCCTGCTGAACGGTACGCATACGCTGAGCTGCGGACTGGCACATTTGTCGGGTTTTACGACGGTTCACGACGCCATGGAATCCGCTGAAATGGAAGCATTTATCCGAAATCTGATGCTGGAAGAAATTGCACCGGCTATCCCCTACCCGCTTCCGCCGGGCGATGCGACTACATTCGGCTTGCAGGTGCTCGACCGCTTTCGCAACCCGTTTTTTCAGCATAAATGGTTGAGTATCACCGTACAGTATTCTGCAAAAATGCGGATGCGGATCGTTCCGCTGCTGCTCGAACATTACCGTAAAAAAACGGAACCCCCGCAGCGTATGGCGCTGGGTTTTGCCGCATACCTGTGTTTTTTCCGGCAGCCCACCTGGCAAATCCAGGATGAACAGGCAGACCGTTTAACACAAAAATGGGAAACGGAAACGCCGGAAAACCTCACCCGCGAAGTGCTTTCAAATACGGAACTTTGGGACAGTGACCTGAATGAACTGCCGGGATTTACAGGCGCTGTGACGGAATTTGTAAACGCCATTCTCGAAAAAGGTGCACGCCAGGTTTTACACGATTTGATACAATTAAATGAAACAGAACATATTACAAATACACCCGCTTGATAACGCCATCGTAGCGTTGAGCGACCTGACACGCGGGGAAACGGTGCGTTTGAACGGCCGGTCGTGGACCTTGCAGTCCGATGTTCCGGCCAAACACAAATTTGCGGCCGACGACCTGCAAGCAGGCGACGAGTTGCGCATGTACGGCGTATTGGTGGGCAAAGCACAGCAGGCCATCCCCGCAGGCGGCCTGCTCAGCACGTCCAACCTGAAACACGCCACGGTCGGCTATACCGTCCGCGACGCGCAAAAACCGGAGTGGCAGGCGCCCGACGTGTCGGCCTGGAAAAGCCGCACATTCATGGGCTACCACCGCACGGACGGCTCGGTAGGAGTGGCCAATTACTGGCTCGTTATCCCCATGGTTTTTTGTGAAAACCGCAACGTCGAAGTATTGAAAGAAGCCCTCGTCCACGACCTCGGCTACGATAAAAAACGCGGCTACCGCGCTCAAACACAACAACTTATCCAACTGCATCGCGCAGGAAAAAGTGTGGAGGAAATCCTGCGGGCCGACCTGGTAGCACAGGCCGCCACCGCTTCGCAACGTTTGTTTCCGAATATCGACGGCATCCAGTTCCTCACCCATGAGGGTGGTTGCGGCGGCATCCGGCAGGATGCGCAGTCTTTGTGCGGACTGCTGGCAGGCTATATAACCCACCCCAATGTGGCCGGCGCTACGGTACTCAGTCTGGGCTGCCAGAATGCGCAGGTTTCCATGCTGATGGAAGAAATTGGTCGCCGTGACGCCGATTTTCAAAAGCCGTTGATCCTGCTGGAACAACAGAAAGTAGGAACGGAATCGGATTTGATCGCTTCCGCATTAAAAGAAACCTTTGCGGGACTGATTACAGCCAACCAACTCGAACGAAAACCTGCCCCGATTTCCAAACTCTGTATCGGGCTGGAATGCGGCGGTTCCGATGGATTTTCCGGCATTTCCGCCAACCCGACGCTCGGTCATTTATCGGATATGGTGGTCGCGCTGGGCGGCTCGGTTATTTTGTCGGAATTCCCCGAACTCTGCGGTGTGGAACAGGAACTCTGCGACCGCTGCGCCGACCACGCCGCTGCGAAACGTTTTTCGGAACTCATGACCACTTACAACCGGCGCGCACAATCCGTAGGCAGCGGCTTCGATATGAATCCTTCTCCCGGAAACATTCGCGACGGGCTCATTACCGACGCCATCAAATCGGCAGGCGCGGCTAAAAAAGGCGGCACTTCACCTGTCGTCGAGGTGCTGGATTATCCGGAAAAAGTGACCAAACCCGGTCTGAATTTGCTTTGCACACCCGGCAACGACGTGGAAAGCACGACCGCGGAAGTGGGTTCGGGCGCTACTATTGTACTCTTTACCACCGGGCTGGGTACACCTACGGGAAATCCAATCGCGCCGGTTGTGAAAGTTTCGAGTAATACGGCGCTGGCAGAACGTATGTCGGACATCATCGATTACGATACGGGCGGCATTATCCGCGGCGAAATTTCCATCGCAGAAGCGGCGGAACAACTGCTCGAATACGTGGTGCGGGTAGCCGGCGGTGAACAAGAAGTAGCGGCGGTGCGTCTAGGGCAGGACGATTTTATTCCCTGGAAACGCGGGATTTCTCTTTAACAGGTATTTGATCAAAACATGGAACCATTTTTAGGGCAGAACTTCATACTTCATACGGCGGCAGCGCAGCGGCTCTACCATGAGTTCGCTGCGCCCATGCCTATCATAGATTATCATAACCATTTGTCGCCCCAGCAAATCGCGGAAGACCACCGTTTCGACAACCTGACGCAGGTGTGGCTGTATGGCGACCATTACAAATGGCGGGCGATGCGGGCCCACGGCGTGGCGGAGGATTTTTGCACGGGCCAGGCGGGCGACTGGGAAAAATTTGAAAAATGGGCGGAAACGGTGCCTTATACCCTGCGCAACCCGTTGTACCACTGGACACACCTGGAACTGCAGCGCTACTTCGGCATCCACGAACTGTTGAATCCGAAATCGGCGCGCAAAATTTATGAACAGGCTAGCGATCTGCTTCGACGACCCGGTTTTTCCGTGCGCGGTTTGCTGCGCAAAATGAACGTACGTGTGCTGTGCACCACCGACGACCCGACGGACTCCCTGGAATGGCACCGGCAAATTGCCGGCGACCCGACGGCAGGCATTCGTGTGCTACCTGCGTTCCGCCCCGACAAGGCGATGGCCGTGGAAAACCCGGAAATGTTTAATGCCTGGACGTTCCAACTGGCTTCCGCGGCCGGAATAACGATTGACAACTACGACGATTTTTTAAGCGCCCTGAAAAACCGCCACGATTTTTTTGCTCAAAACGGCTGTATCGTAAGCGATCACGGGCTGGAGCAGATGTACGTGGAAGATTATACTTCACAGGAAATACGCACGATTTTCGGGAAAATACACAGCGGAAGTGCGCTGAATGCCACGGAAATACTCCAAATAAAAAGTGCGCTCCTGTACGAATTTGCGCTCTGGGACCACGAAAAAGGCTGGGTGCAGCAATACCATCTTGGGGCATTGCGCAACAATAATTCCCGCGCCATGCGTACCCTCGGCCCCGATACGGGCTGGGACAGCATCGGCGATTTCCGGCAGGGGCAGGCGCTGGCGCGTTTTCTCGACCGCCTGGATTCGGAAAATCAACTGGCCAAAACCATCCTGTACAACCTGAATCCGGCCGACAACGAACTGATGGCAACTATGATCGGCAATTTTAACGACGGCAGCACACCCGGAAAAATTCAGTTCGGCTCTGCCTGGTGGTTCCTCGACCAGAAAGACGGCATGGAAAAACAACTCAACGCGTTGTCCAACATGGGCCTGCTGAGCCGTTTTGTGGGTATGCTGACCGATTCGCGCTCGTTTCTTTCCTACCCACGGCACGAGTATTTCCGACGGACGCTTTGCAATTTGCTGGGCGGGGAAATGCAGCGCGGCGAACTGCCCGGGGAGTTTGAATGGGTTGGAAACATCGTGCAGGATATCTGTTACCGGAATGCGGTTTCGTATTTCGGGTTTGGGGAATAAGTTTGTTTTTTTACCCCGGAGAATATTTAATAAACCACTACGACACAAAGAACACAACGTACGAGTACGCTACATATAGTGTCTTTGTGCCCTTGTGGTTAAAAAATTATAAACCACTAAGCCACGAGGAACACAACGTACGAGTACGCTACACATAGTGCCCTCGTGCCTTAGTGGTAAATAAAAAAACACCGCGTTTAAACCATGTCCAAAACGGTCACATTCGGAGAAATCATGATGCGCCTCACCACACCGGGCCATCAACGGTTTGCGCAGGCAGCCAGCCTCGGCATCACCTATGGCGGCGGCGAAGCCAACGTATCGGCGGCGCTGGCGCAAATGGGTATGCCTGCCGCGCACGTCACGGTTTTTCCCGACAATGACCTGGGCCGGGCAGCAGCGGCATTTTTCCTGAAATCGGGCATCGACACCAGCCATTTTCAATACGGCCCCGGCCGACTCGGTCTGTATTTTATGGAAACCGGCGAAAGCCTGCGTCCCAGCCGCATCGTGTACGACCGCTACGAATCGGCATTTGCACACCTCGATCCGGCAGCATTCGACTGGCAGCAAATACTGGCCGGCGCCAACTGGTTTCACTGGTCGGGCATTACGCCCGCCGTTTCGGCACCCGCCGCCCGGGCTACAGCCGATGCCATTCAAACCGCTCGCCAACTCGGCATCACCGTCAGCGCAGACGTCAATTACCGCCGCGTGCTGTGGCAATACGGCAAAAAAGCGGACGAAGTCATGCCCGATCTGGTAGCGGGTTGCGATGTGATTGTATGCACTTTGGGCGATGCCGCGGATATTTTTGGCATTCAGACAGATAATTTCCAGGAAATGGCCCGCCGCATGATGCAGCGTTTTCCCAACCTGAAAAAAGTCATCGCTACCCGGCGCGATACCTTGAGCGCTTCGCACAACCGGCTCACCGGCATTTGTTTCGATGGAACGGAATACACCGAATCGCCCACCTTCGATCTGAACCCGATCGTGGACCGCATCGGCGGCGGCGACGCGTTTATGGCGGGTTTTATTTACGGAACCATGCAGTATGGCGATACCCTCCGTGCCCTGACTTTTGCTACTGCCGCCTCGTCCCTGAAACACATGATTGAAGGGGATTTTAACCTGGTGACCGTGGCGGAAGTGGAACAGGTGATGCAGGGGGAAGTGTCGGGGAGGCTATTGAGATAGAAGTGAGAGAGTGAGAGAGTGAGAGAGTGAGAGAGTGAGAGAGTGAGAGAGTGAGAGAGTGAGAGAGTGAGAGAGTGAGAGAGTGAGAGAGTGAGAGAGTGAGAGAGTGAGAGAGTGAGAGAGTGAGAGAGTGAGAG
>JAKQJD010000486.1 GCA_029561355.1 Bacteroidota bacterium
CTCGTCACTTCTGCTCACACCGGAGCGGCTGACCGAGCGGGATATCGTAATGCGCGACCTGTCTTTGCAATTGACGAAGGTCGTTTCCGCTACCCGATCTGTGGAGGAAGCCGACAAAATGCCGTTCACCATCTGGGTGGCGACTGCGGAAGACATCCAGCGGAACGGGTTCGTCACGCTCGGCGACGTGTTACGCGCCGCGCCGGGCATCCGCGTGTCGCAACCCGGCAATGCGCTGGAAGGCGAAACGTTCCTGATGCGCGGGATGGCAGGCAATCAGTTTGTCAAAATCCTGATCAACGACGTGCCCATCAAACCGTCGGTCGCGCTGGGTATGCCCATCGGCGCGCAACTGCCCATCCGGCAGGCCGAGCGCGTCGAGGTGATTTACGGCCCGGCAGGCGTGTTGTACGGCAATGAGGCCTGTGCCGGCGTGGTCAACATCATTTTAAAAGAATCCGAACGCCCCGTTTACACCCAGGCCGACCTGTCGTTCGGGCGTTTCGGAAACAACAACCTCGACCTTACGTTCGGCGGCAAACTGGGAAAAGACAAAAAGATTTTCCGTTTCAGCCTGTACGGCAGCAGTACGGTGCGCGAACGGACCGACGTGTATTACGACCAATCCTTGTACAATGTGGATTCGTACGCGCCGACGTATCTGACACCGGGTTTTTACCTCAATAACTCCAATTACCGGCGCTCCGATACCTCGAACATCCCCAAAACCTCACCCATTATGCACGAAAGTCGCATGTTCGGGGTCAACCTGGAATGGCGCGGGCTGCGGTTCAGTTACCACCGGATGGCGCGATTCGATCATACGGCATTGGGAACGAACCCCCTGGCTTATTCCTACGCCAATTCTTCCAACCGGATTGCTGAAAATCACGAAGCATTCGTATTCAGTTTTAAAAGGCAACGCAAACGCTGGGTGACGTACAATACGGCCTCTTTTCTGCGCTACAAAATCAACAATACAAGCACCTCCACCATGATTTACGACCGCCTGGCTGCAGGCAGTTACCTGATTGGTTCGACGGCTGCAACGCCGGTGCCGGGTTTGCTGGACAGTGTTTACCAGCAGTTAAATTCGGATGAACGATTCGGATTTGCCAACAGTTTCGATATCCGGTATGAAACGCGGTTGAATGCCACCCTGAGCCGGTTTTTATCATTGGATGTAGGCCTGCAAATCAATACTTTCAACGGATTTCCCTATTTTAACCACCATCTGACGCCGGTAGATGCGTCGGCCATCGATGGTTACGCGCCTTCGGAACCACATTCGCCGGCCAGCAAGGGCGGGCTGGAAGTGGTCCCTTTCGGACAATTGAAATGGCAAAGCAAAAACATGACCATCATCTCGGGCATCGCATTCGACAATTACGTGAGCGAGACCGTCAATGTTACCACGCTTCCAAGGGTGGCTGCGCAGTATCGGATCATGAAAAACTGGGTATTACGGGGCAATTATTCGAAAGGTGTTCGCCAGAATTCACCTTTTTACCAGAACAATACTTTTTATATCCGTCCCGAAAACGGCCGTTTATTGTCAGCCGGGCATACACTTGCCGGGCAACCGGAGTATACGCAGGCGGCAGAGGCAGCAATCCGTTATGACAAGGGTGTCAGGGTGGAAGGCACTTTTTTCTGGCAGGAAGCCAGCAACCTGGTTCGGCCCAATCAGTTGAAATTGACGGAGGATGGTCAATGGCTGTTCGGATACCAGAATATTCCGGGCCGGGGCATGAACCTGTGGGGCATTCAAGGTTTGTTGCGGTCGGAAAACGTTACCCTGGTGGAACTGGGTAACCTGCAAAACCGCAAAAAAAATGTCCTTACGTCCCGGACAGAGTTTTTTATCCAGTATGCCCGGGGCAAGGAGTGGCTCACGGAAGGTGCCGACCCGATCGATGAGGTGATGAACCAGCCGCGATGGCACACACAGTTTCGCACGTTTTTCAAGATAAGCCAGATGGAACTTATGTTTTCCTCCAACCGGCAATCTTCCGTATTAAGCAAATCGGTCGCTTATCGAGGTCAGTTTCAATTGCCTGCTACCCAGGAACGTTATCCGACTTTCCGAACCTGGGATATGAGTGCGCGGCTGTTTTTGAGCAAACAGTTTCTCGTTTATTTCTACATGCAGAACATGTTCAACCGCCATTTTGCCGGACTGGATGCGACCGGTACGCCCGACGATCTGCACTACAATCCACAGCAGGGACGCAATATCCGTTTCGGCGTGAATTATAACTTAAATTAATGAACCAATTCCGGCGGTATTTGGTTTGGAAGATTAGCCCCGTTTATGTTAGATTTGTGGGCAGAAAAGGGTTTTTTATTTTCAAAAAAGGTATGGAAGCAT
>JAKQJD010000487.1 GCA_029561355.1 Bacteroidota bacterium
CTCGTCACTTCTGCTCACACCGGAGCGGCTGACCGAGCGGGATATCGTAATGCGCGACCTGTCTTTGCAATTGACGAAGGTCGTTTCCGCTACCCGATCTGTGGAGGAAGCCGACAAAATGCCGTTCACCATCTGGGTGGCCACTGCGGAAGACATCCAGCGGAACGGGTTCGTCACGCTTGGCGACGTGTTACGCGCCGCACCAGGCATCCGCGTATCGCAACCCGGCAATGCGCTGGAAGGCGAAACGTTCCTGATGCGCGGGATGGCCGGCAACCAGTTTGTAAAAATCCTGATCAACGACGTGCCCATCAAACCATCGGTCGCGCTGGGGATGCCCATCGGCGCGCAATTGCCTATCCGGCAGGCCGAGCGCGTTGAAGTGATTTACGGTCCGGCGGGCGTGTTGTACGGCAATGAAGCCTGCGCCGGCGTGGTCAACATCATTTTAAAAGACTCCGAACGCCCCGTTTACACCCAGGCCGACCTGTCGTTCGGCCGTTTCGGAAACAACAACCTCGACCTTACTTTCGGCGGCAAACTGGGAAAGGACAAAAAGATTTTCCGGTTCAGTCTGTACGGCAGCAGCACGGTGCGCGAGCGGACCGACGTGTATTACGACCAGTCCTTGTACAATGTTGATTCGTATGTGCCGGCGTATTTGTCGCCCGGTTTTTACCTCAACAACTCCAATTACCGGCGTTCCGATACCTCCAACATTCCCAAAACCTCCCCCATTATGCACGAAAGTCGCATGTTCGGGGTCAACCTGGAATGGCGCGGGCTCCGGTTCAGTTACCACCGCATGGCGCGATTCGATCATACGGCATTGGGAACGAACCCCCTGGCTTATTCCTACGCCAATTCTTCCAACCGGATTGCTGAAAATCACGAAGCATTCGTATTCAGTTTTAAAAGGCAGCGCAAACGCTGGGTGACATACAATACGGCCTCCTTTCTGCGCTACAAAATCAACAACACATCTACATCCACTTTCATTTACGATCGCCTGGCGGCAGGCAGTTATCTGATCCAGTCGATGGCGACGACGCCTGTACCCGGCTTGCTGGACAGTGTTTACCAGCAGTTAAATTCGGATGAACGGTACGGATTTGCCAACAGTTTCGATATCCGGTATGAAACGCGGTTGAATGCTACCCTGAGCCGGTATTTGTCGCTGGATGTGGGCATTCAAGCCAATACATTTAATGGATTCCCGTATTTCAACCACCACCTCACGCCGATAGACGCATCGGCCATTAATGGTTACGTGCCTTCGGAACCGCTTTCACCGGCCAGCAAGGGCGGGCTGGAACTGGTTCCTTTCGGACAATTGAAATGGCAAAGCAAAAACATGACGATCATCTCGGGCATCTCATTCGACAACTATGTGAGCGAGATCGTTAAAGTTACCCCGCTACCAAGGGTGGCTGCGCAGTACCGGATTATGAATAACTGGGTATTGCGGGGCAATTATTCGAAAGGCGTCCGCCAGAATTCACCTTTTTACCAGAACAATACTTTTTATATTCGTCCCGAAAACGGCCGTTTGCTGCCAGCAGGCCATACACTTGCCGGGCAAGCGGAGTATACGCAGGCGGCTGAGGCGGCAATTCGTTATGACAAGGGCATCAGACTGGAAGGCACTTTTTTCTGGCAGGAAGCCAGCAACCTGGTTCGGCCCAACCAGTTGAAATTGACGGAGGATGGTCAATGGCTATTCGGATACCAGAACATTCCGGGGCGGGGTATGAACCTGTGGGGCATTCAGGGTTTATTGAGTTTTGAAGACGTCGATCTGGTCGATCTGGGTAATTTGCAAAACCGCAAAAAAAATGTGGTTTCTTCCCGAATCGAGTATTATATCCAGTACGCCCGGGGCAAGGAGTGGCTCACGGAAGGCGCCGCACCGATCAATGAAGTGATGAACCAGCCGCGCTGGCATACGCAGTTCCGTACGTTTTTTAAATTGAATCAAATGGAACTGATGTTCGCTTCGAACCGCCAGACATCGGTGCTCAGCAAATCGGTGGCTTACAGGGATCCATTCCAGTTGCCGGCAACGCTGGAACGTTATCCGACCTTCCGAACCTGGGACATGAGTGCGCGGTTGTTTCTGAGCAAACAGTTTCTCATTTATTTCTACATGCAGAACATGTTCAACCGCCATTTTGCCGGACTGGATGCGACCGGTACGCCCGACGACATGCACTACAATCCGCAGCAGGGGCGCAATATCCGTTTCGGCGTGAATTATAACTTAAATTAATGAACCAATTCCGGCGGTATTTGGTTTGGAAGATTAGCCCCGTTTATGTTAGATTTGTGGGCAGAAAAGGGTTTTTTATTTTCAAAAAAGGTATGGAAGCAT
>JAKQJD010000490.1 GCA_029561355.1 Bacteroidota bacterium
GGGTTTTGCGATAAAATCTTCTGAATCAGCGTGGTGCGTTCGGGTGCGTAGGTGTTCAGGATATTTTCCGTTACTTCGAAAGGGGTATCTGCGGGCCGTACGAGCAGGCGGTTCAGGTTGCGTTTGGCGGCGGCCGTAGCGTTTTGCTGAATGAGGAGGTCGGAACGGCGCTGGTTGAGGTCGATGCGGGCCTGCAAGGCGTCGGTCTGTGCGGCAAATCCGGCGGTCAGGCGCGCTTCGGCGATACGGAGCCGCTCTTCATTGAGAGCGATCACTTCTTCGAGGGCGCGTTCCTGCAAACGCCCCTGTACGATGGCGTAGTAGGCCTGTAGCACCTGCGACGCGGTGTTTTGCACCGTAGTTTGCAGGTTGAGCGTGCCCAGACGTTCGAGTTCTTCGAGCCTTTTTTTGGTGATTTGCATGCGGCGGCCATCGTACAGCGTCCAGTTGAGCACGACGCCGGCACTCACGGTATTGGCCAGTACGCCGTAATTTTCATTGGAGCGGCCGTCGAAAAATTTCTGGTACTGGAAAGCATTCACCGATACGTTATCGCCAACGTTCAGGCCGATGGTCGGCAACATGCCTGCATTGGCCCGCGTGTTGTTGAGGCGTGCAATTTCGGCATCAGTGCGGCTCAGGCGGATGTCGTAGTTGTTTTCCAGCGCGATGCGAACCGCCTCGTCGGGGCTCAGCGTATCGGCCCTGGCAGGGGTGTTCTGGCTGTAAACATGCAGCGTACAGAGGATGCAAAAGAGCAGGAGCAGTTGTTTCATGTTAAATCAGTCCGAAGTCTTAAGTGCGAAGTGCGAAGTCACAAGCATGCGAAGTCGACCCTGCGAAGTCGTGGTAAAGGTGAAAAGGTTGCAAATTCAAATGAACAGTCTTTTGAGTATCCGGTTGTAGGAATGCTCTTTTACAGGGTGTTTTTGCCAAATTTCAGTGCCGGTGAGCGCCGAAAAAAGGTAGTTCCCGGTCTTTTTCCGAAACCAGCACCTCCGTGAGATCGAAATTCCAGTCGATATTCAATTGCGGATCGTCGTATCGAAGGCCGCCCTCATTCGCTTTGGAATAGTAGTTGTCGCATTTATAGGCAAATTCGGCGGTTTCGCTCAACACTACGTAGCCGTGCGCAAAACCCCGCGGCACGAACAACTGGCGTTTGTTTTCCGCAGTCAGCAGAATGCCATACCATTTTCCGTAGGTAGCGGAATCCGGCCGCAGGTCCACGGCGACGTCGAACACTTCGCCTTCCACGGCGCGTACGAGTTTGGCCTGCGCCATTTCTCCCGTCTGGTAATGGAGTCCGCGCAGCACGCCTTGTGTAGACCGCGCCTGGTTGTCCTGCACAAAATCGACCTCCAACCCGGCATCCTGCCAGGTTTTGCGGTTGTAACTTTCGAAAAAATAGCCCCGTTCGTCGTGCCAGACTTGCGGTTCAAAAATCAGCAGGTCGGGAATCGGGGTAGTCAGAAAAGGCATATTTTCATAAAAAGAGTGAAAAAATAGCGACTCCAGGTGGCCTGTCGTGCGGCCGCAAAGGTGCGGAAATGTTGCCAAAAAACAGTCCGGCGATGCGCATGATTGCCACGGGTCTGCAATGTTCCTTTCAACAAGTTGACAAGTACGGCGGTTTCACTACATTTGCCGGCAATTTAGTAAGTGCGAAGTGCGAAATCGGCAGTGCGAAGTCGTACATAATCAGTGATTATCCGGGCAGAAATGCGCTTTAACCACAAATGCTGTATGACTTCGCACTGCGACTTCGCACTGTCGACTTTAACGGTGTAATTTCCTGAACTTATGAGTGCCGACGAACAATTATTGCAAGATACCGAAGTCTATATCAAAGATTTTTTTGCCGATCATATCCGGCCGGAATATGTGTTCCACGACCTGGAACATACGGTTCAGACCGTTGCAGCCGTGCGGATGATCGCCGAAGGTTTTCAACTGGACAAGCAGGATATGCTGATTGTTCAACTGGCTACCTGGTTTCACGATACAGGCTACTCAGACGGGCCTAAAGACCATGAAGCGCGCAGTTGTGTAAATGCGGAGGCCTATTTGCGCGGAAAAATCAGCGATGAGGACCTGGAATCGGTGCAGGGTTGCATCCGGTCTACGAAAGTACCCCAGCAGCCCGCCAACCTCATGCAGCAGATCATCTGCGACGGCGACCTCAGCCACCTCGGTATGGAAAGTTACTGGGACCGCACCGGCAAATTCCGGCAGGAACTGATCCTGACCAGTAAATCGGTGATGAGCGAGCAGGATTGGGTCGATTTCGAACTCAATTTCATGCTCAACCACAATTACCATACGGCGGTCGCCAACGAACTGTTCAACAAACGAAAAGCCAAACACATCCAGCAATTGCTCAAACAAAAACGCCGGCTCAATCCCGATAAAGCGCCGACGATGGAAGAACTGGCGATCCTGGATGAAGAAGAGAAGAGCAGTAACATCAAAAAAATGCTCAAGGAAAGTGAGAATGAACTGAAAATGGCGCGTTTCGGGCGCGGTGTGGAAACCATGTACCGCACGACTTACCGCACGCATACCAACCTCAGTTCGATGGCCGACAGCAAAGCCAACCTGATGCTTTCGGTGAATGCGATCGTAATTTCGATCCTGGTATCCAACTTGTTACCCAAACTTCAGGATGCGGCTACCATGAAACTGGTTATTCCGACCATTCTGCTCACCGCTACCTGCCTGGGCTCTATGGTGTTCGCCACCCTGGCTACGCGACCCAAAGTGACGGAAGGAAAAGTGACACGAGAGGCCATACGCCAGCGCAAGGCAAACCTGTTGTTTTTCGGTAATTTCTACAACATGTCGCTCGACGAGTTTCAGTGGGGGGTGAATGAAATGCTCAAAGACCCCGAATTTTTGTACAGTTCTATGAGCCGCGACCTTTATTTTCTCGGTATCGTGCTGGCTAAGAAATATCAATACCTGAGTATCTGTTATAATATCTTCATGTACGGTCTTATTTTGTCGGTAGCAGCGTTTGCAGTCAGTTTCGTCGTTTAAGGTGGATACACATCACCGGAAAACGCAATAACCACTTTACAAAAGACAGAATCAAAGTCGTACCGCATTAAACTCTCGAACAGGAACCACGGAAGCAATGTCCGCAATTGTCATAATACCCACCTACAACGAACGGGAAAACATAGAAGCGATCATCGGCGCTGTCTTCAGCCAGGCCGAGCCCTTCCATGTTTTAATCGTAGATGACGGCTCGCCCGACGGAACAGCCGCCATCGTACGCGACCTGCAGCAAAAGTCGCCGTTCGACGGACGTCTGCACCTGCTCGAACGCAAAGGCAAACTCGGCCTTGGCACCGCGTACATCGCCGGTTTCCGCTGGGGACTGGAACGCGGCTACGAATATTTCTTTGAAATGGACGCCGATTTTTCCCATAACCCCGCCGATCTGGTGCGCCTGCTCGACAAATGCCGCAACGAAGGCGCCGACGTGGCCGTGGGTTCGCGCTACTGCCGCGGCGGAAAACTCGAAAACTGGCCCGCCGACCGGATTATTCTTTCCCGTGGCGCGTCGCTTTATACCAGCCTCATCCTCTGGATGCCCATTTCAGATCCTACCGCCGGATTCATCTGTTACCGCCGCGTGGTGCTCGACAGCATCGACCTGAACAAAATCCGTTTTATCGGCTACGCTTTCCAGATTGAAATGAAATTTGCCGCCCGCAGCCTCGGTTTCAAGGTGATGGAAGTGCCCATCACGTTTAAGGATCGCGAAAAAGGACAGTCCAAAATGTCGTTGCATATTATTCGG
>JAKQJD010000503.1 GCA_029561355.1 Bacteroidota bacterium
CCCGGTGTCCAGCGTCTGCTGAGCGCCTATCCACAACACCTGAAAGGCTTCAAAGACAACCACATCATCTGGAAAGACGGCTCCAAATTGCCCTACGACGACGGCCGGTTCAAAACGGAAGACCAGGCTTTCGATTCGACCGATCTGGAAGACCAACTGAACATGCTGACGTATACGCCCGGCCTTCCTGTGGATACGCCGGGCTACAACTGCGACCCCGGCACCCTGCGTTGTCAGGAGTTTTTTATGAAAATGTACGGGAAAACCGAGGCAGAGGCAAGGCGCAATCTGGCGCCTGTGACCTGGCCCGCTCCCCAACCCGGACGCACCAAGCGCATCTGGGTTACCTCGGTCAACGGTGTACACAAACACCTGCAAGCCGTCGCCAATGAACTGGCCGCCCGCCCGCACCTGCGACCCTACGTAACCAATATCGGCGGAACCTTCAACTGGCGGCCGATATTGGGCACTAACCGCATAAGTCCGCATTCCTTCGGCATCGCCATCGATATCAATACCAGTCGCTCCGAATACTGGAAATGGGACCACAAGGACGACTGGCAACTGGATTCCGTCGAGATCAACCTGCAATGGCGCAATTCCGTGCCTTTCGAAATTGTGGAGATTTTTGAAAAAAACGGCTTCATCTGGGGCGGAAAATGGTTCCACTACGATACCATGCATTTCGAATACCGGCCGGAGATGTTGCCGCCGCGAAAAACACCTGACCCGGGCAAAACGAAAAAACCTGCCGCCGTTCGAAATACAAAAAAGAAAGGGCAAAATGCTCCGTAACGGCATTGGCCTGTAGTTTACCCTGCACTTATTTTTTGAGGCGAACCGGCCGGGCCCTGCTCGTCTGATCGACGTAAACCAACCCGTCGAATTGCCTTTTGGTATGTATGGGCTCCGAACAGCGTTTGTAATTCATAAAAATCGCGCCCACATCATACGTTTTTAAAGGGGTAGAAAATACCGGATTGCCGGAGCGGGCCACATCTACGAAGTAGGCCGGATAGCCGGTTGCCGACAACGCGCGGGTAAATGTATTTTTATCCTGCTCTGGAACGGTACATTCCCTCAAACCCCGGTAAAGTTTTTTGCGGGCGAAGAGGTATTTAAAAATGGCGCTTCCAATGGATTTAGGGCCCTGAATCGCCTGAAAACTGCCCTGGTTGAACACGAAACCGATGGCATAATAAGCGTCGCCGAGGTTTTTTTTCAAATGCCCGCCCATCAGCGGACCCATCAGAACAGATTTATCGTCAGGATATGCCAGGTTGATGTGTCCGTTGTGGGCCCAGACAAACATCTTTTTGTTTTCAAATTTCTGAATTTGTAACACATTGTAAGCCATACAACTATCCCGGAATCTGGATTGATTGTGAACGGAGAGACTTTTCACGGCCTGCCCCAGGTTATCTGTGCACAACCACAGCATCTGATAGCGGCCTGCCGGTAGGGTTGTTTCCAATTGCGTTTTATTGCGCAGCAGCCAATCCTTCAACAGCCGGTACGTATGCTGCAAAGTATCCTGGAAGTGATTTTCCTTTTTTTGCAGCAACTGGTAAATCTGGAGTTCCGTTTTGCCCAGCACCGGGAAACTAATGGCCCGTAACGTATCGAATTGAGCGGGGCAGTGCTTTTTGGCAAAATCGGTTACATATTGTACGGGAGCATAAAAGTTCTGCATGTCGAACCCGTAAAAGGACAATTTTTCCACATGTTCGGCCTGCGCATTGTAGTCTTTCATCCACAAAATAAGATCCCGCACTTCCTCGGTTTGCCAGGTCCAGAAATCCAGATGAACCATTACGCTGTCGATATTGCCCTTGCCCGATTGCACAAAATCATTGATATAACAACAGCCGCCGTAGGTTGCTTCTATCCCGAATACCCGGTAACCGCATGTGTTTACCAGCCATTGAAATACGCCGTTTTTGATTTCAAAAAATTCCCTCGTACCGTGCGTGGCTTCTCCCATTCCCACAATCGATTTGGCGGCAAA
>JAKQJD010000521.1 GCA_029561355.1 Bacteroidota bacterium
CGCTCCGGCGCGGATTCGGCCGAGCCCAAGCCTGCAACGGAGGTAAGGTCCAGTAATTTTCTGATCAAAAAACTGCGCGACCGCGACCTGAACAAGGTGAATCACCTCAATGCGCAGGCTAAAATATATGTGGAAGGCCAGGGGCAATCCCTGCAAGCCAATGCCAACCTGATCTGGATCAGGGACAGTGTGATGTGGCTGAATATCAAGAAGTTCGGTATCGAAGTGGCGCGTGTGCTCATCACCCGCGATTCCATTACCACGCTCAACAGGCTGGAAAAGACCGTTACTTCCCAGTCGCTTTCCGCCTTGCAGCGGCAGTACAACATGCCTGCCGGGTTCGGCCTGCTGCAACAAACCCTGCTGGCCTCCGCCTGGATGTCGGACGGGATGAAACTCGAATCCGACCTGGCCGACGGGCTCCATCGCCTGCGCGGCAACGACGGCCAGCTCGGCGCCGATTACCGGCTGCGCGAAGGCAACTTTTTGCTGTCGCAGGAGTCATTTGTGCAGCAAAGAGACTCCCGTGTGGTGTCGCTAGGCTTTGAAGACTATAAAAAAGTGCCTGAGGCTCAATGGTTTCCGTACCTTCGCCATATCGAAGCGTTCAGTCCGGACAGCGGAACGATGCGCCTCGAAATAGAATTCTCCGATGTGGAGATCAATGTGCCGAAAAATTACCGTTTTGAAATTCCCGATCACTATGAACGTGTGGATTAAAATGCCGGGCTTTCGATTGCTGCTTTTGCTCTTGCTGCTGCCGGCCTTTTTGCTGGCGCAATCGAGAAAAGAACTCGAAGAAAAGCGCAAAAAAATCATCCGCGACATCACCTCCACGGAGCGGATGATCAAAAAAACAGCGCAAAGCCGGGAGGCGACCTACGACAAGTACGTCGCCCTGCAAAGCCAGATACAAAACCGCGAAACCCTTATCCGAACCATTCAGGAAGAAGTGGAAGCGGCCGAGGAGAATATAGAACGCAACCAGAACGTCATTGCCTCCCTCGAACAGGATATCCAACAGATGCAGGCCGAATATGGCAAAATGGTGCGCAACGCCTATCGCCGTAAAAGTCTGAGCAATCCGTTGTTGTACATTTTATCCGCCGAAAGCCTCAATCAGGCCTTTCGTCGCTGGCTTTTCCTGCGCAAATACGACCGCTTCCGCAAACAACAGGCAGACGCCATTGCGGCTACCCGCGAAATGCTCGCCCAGAAAATCCGATCCATCAACGAAATCAGGATCGAAAAGGAAAACATGCTCGGCTCTATTCAAAACCAGAAAGCGACGCTTTCCAGCGACCTGGTCGAGAAAGACGAAACGCTGAAATTTCTGGCAAAAGACGAAGAACGGCTGAAACAGGACCTGCAAAAGAAGCAGACCGCCCACGAGCAACTGAATTCTGCCATTGAAAACGTGATTCAGGAAGAAGTGCGTAAACGGGCGGATGAAGCACGCCGGGCGCCGCCACCTGTAGCCGCCGCACCTGCCAAAACGGAAAAACCCGCCACACAGGTCAACAAACCGCCCGGAAAAACCCCGAGCCCCGCTGCCGTAGCGGCCGCCCCGGAAACCGTCAAACCGGAAGCCACGGAAGACGTGCAGTCGTTCGATTTCAGGCGCAGCAAAGGCCGCCTGCCCTGGCCGGTCGAAAGCGGATTCATTTCCAGGGGCTTCGGCAAACAGCAGCACCCGACCATCAAAAATATCAGTATTACCAACAACGGCATCGACATCCGAACCGAGGAATCGGCCAGCGTTCGCGCCATTCACGAGGGTATCGTAGCAGGTGTGCAGTTCATTCCCGGGCACGACTACACCGTCATCATCCAGCATGGCGATTATTATACGGTGTATACCAACCTGGCGGAAACCAGTCTGGCAAAAGGCGATCAGGTGCGCTCCAAACAAGTGATCGGGAAAGTGAGTAACAACCCCATCACCGGCGCCTCGGAACTCCATTTCGAACTATGGCATAAAAAGGAAAGGATCAATCCGGTGGGATGGATCAGGAAGTAATGATGAATGATGAACGATGAATGCCGATTTAGATTACTCTACGGAATATTCATCGTTCATCATTCATCGTTCATCATTCAAATCACGCCAGTTTCTCCACGTCCCGGATCAAAATACTGTTCCGGTTGAAGTAGATCAGGTTGGATTTGCGCAGGTCGTTGAGCACGGAAGTGACGGTCTGGCGACTGGTTCCGGTCAGATTGGCAATGTCCTGTTGCGTCAGGTGGTGTTTCACGAGGGTTTCGTAGCCGACGCGGCGGCCTTCCTTGCCGGCCGTTTCAACTAAAAATTCGATGATACGTTCGCGGGCATCTTTCAGCACCAGTTTGGCGAGCCGGTCTTCCACGCGTTGCAGCCTTTGTGTAAGGTGGTGCATGCAGGCAAAAATAAGCCGTTGATTCTGTTGCATCAATTGCTGAAAATCCGCCACCCGGATGGCCAGGTACTCCACGTCGTCGTGCAGCGCCTGGGCGTAGTCGTTCCGGCGCGTCTCGCCGGTGAGGGCCAGATCGCCGAACAGGGTTTCGGGTTGCAGGATTTCCTTGATCACTTCGCGGCCTTCCGCCGAGAACGTGCCCGTTTTTACCCTGCCTTTCAGCAGGATATAAACGTAGTCTGCGATTTCATCGGGCATAAATATAAACTGAAACTTGGCTACGCGCCGGAAAGTGGCGATAGCGGCAATTTGTTCCAGTTCTTGTACAGATAAAGATGCCAGGATTGGAAGTTTCCCGAGGACGTTAATTTTGTTGCTCGTTTCCATGGCGGCGTAGTTTTTGATTAAGTAGTTGTGTGTTGTGTTTGAAAGTAGTCAGAGTTCCCTCTATCAAATCGGTTCGGATCGTTATCTGATTCTGATGATACAAAAGTAACGGACATAGTTTGCAAAAAAAGGGACATTATTTAGAGAATGTCGGAAGTTTTTATTTTTCTTTTTTTGTATTAAACTTTTGAATATCAATATTTTAATGCAAACATACCATTAATCTGTTTTTACAGATTTTGTATATCCGGCTACCAAAACGCGCCGTTTTGCCGGCCGCTGAACTCTGCCGGGAAGCGTTACTTTTGCCGGATGATTCGTTTTTAATCGATTTAATTGTTGCCACCGATTTTTCGCTGATCCCAGTTTCGAAATACCATGAATATCCGTTTTAACCAGTTCTATATTTTTCTGCTGATTTTCCTGCCGGCCTTTTTGCTGTTCGTACAGGAAGGCCGGGGGCAGACGCCGTGCAACAATCCAATTGTTCTTTCGTCCGTTCTCATTTCCAACGCTACCTGCGGCAACGCTACCGGAACGATCATTCTGAACATCGGCAGCGGCGCCTTTCAGTTTAACTGGACGCCCTCCGTTTCCGTTTCCAATGTGGCTTCCAACCTGCAGGCAGGCACTTACGAGGTGGAAATAGTGCGGGCCGACAATCCTGATTGCACCCTCGATACGACCATTGTGGTCAACAACTCCAACGGTCCGACCGTGCAGATCAACAGTAATGAACCGGCCAACTGCCTGGCAGCCAACGGGAAAGTGACGCTTTCGCCGGCCAATCTGACGTACACCTGGAGCAACGGAGAAACCGGCGCCGTCAATGACAACCTGGCCACCGGCTGTTATTACGTGACTGCCACGAATGGCGGCGGCTGCTACAGCGTACACAAAATCTGCGTTTCCAATGTGAATCCGCTGGAAACGCAGGTCGTAGTGCTTCAAAATGCAAAATGCGGACTACCCACCGGAGCAGCCAACGTGCTCGTCACCGGCGGTTCGGGACAATACACCTACACCCTCGGACCGGCCCCTCCTTTCACCGGATTGCAGGAAGGCCTGTATTTTTGTGGTATTACCGACATGATTACCGGCTGTATGGATGAGACCTCTTTCCTGATCGAGGATATTCCCGTCAGCGCCACGCTTGTTCTAAACCCGGAAAACGTGCATTGTCCCGGCGAAACGAACGGTTCGGTAAGCATCTCAGTCATGCCCGGCGACAATTTTTCGCTGCCTTATTCAGTAGTGGTGCAAAACGAAAACGGGGTGGAAGTAACACCCGGCCAACTGCTTCCGGGCAAGTATTTCGTTCAGGTGAAAGATGCTACGGGATGCCCGCTCCCACTGGATTCATTTTTAATTGAAATGCCGCCTCTGTTCGTATCCCAGGCTCTGATAGTACCTGTTGAATGCGAAACGGGCGGACAAATCCTGCTGACGCTCTCCGGTGGAACAGGTCCCAAAAGGGTCGACTGGCTCGACCTGCCGGGCAACAACAACCCCGAAGATCGCCAAAACCTGCAGCCCGGCGTGTATAGCGCAACGGTATATGACAGCCTGGATTGTTCCTTTTCCGTGAATCCTATCCTGGTAGGCACGGTTTGCGTCGAAACGGATACGGTTATCCTGGATGTGGCGGCAGGCACCACGGACACGTTTTGTATGGAAGTTCCCGTAGGCGTTCAGCCCGGCGGCATCGGTTTTTCCATGCTGGGAAACAACAGCAATACCGGCTCATCCACCTTCGGCTCCTGGATATTAAAGCCCAACGGTTGCCTTTTTTACACGGCCGGAAATACGCAGGGACAGGCTGTGGATACCATCTGCATCATCCGGGACGTGAACCTGCCCGGACTCGACGACACGGTTTGTGTCATCGTCAATATCGGGCAACAGGTTTGTATGCCCATCCACAATTATGTGCCGGATGGAACCGGCACGATCCAGTGGACCATTTCGGAGTGTGCCGGCGACACTATTTTTTGCACCAATATTCCCTATGGGGCGTTTGCGTTCTGGTCGGTGACGGATAATTTGCTTCCGCCCGACGGAATTATTCCCTGCGGCACTTTCACGGGTATCCAGGTTGATACCGGACTGCACCTCCTGCACATCCGGAATATGCAGAACACCTGTTCGTATAACGTTCGGGTGCGGGTAAATTGTGAAAACATCGTTGCACCGCCCGACACAACGTATGCAGTGGCAGACGAAACATATACCAATCGCGGAGAGCCGGTCGAAATTTCCCTGCTGAGCAACGACGTTATTCTTGGCACGCTCGCGAATTCCGGCGGTGTGGCATCCGTCGCTTTTTTAAATGTGCCGGTCAACGGTCAATACGACTACGACCCTGCCACGGGTATTCTGACCTACACGCCGGAAGAAAAGCAATGCGCTGTCGCAACGTTTACCTACCAGTTGACGGATACGACCGGCCACACTTCCATCGCGATCGTCACGATTACGATTATTTGCGACAAAATATTGATTTTCAATGGAATATCTCCCAATGGCGACAGCCTGAACGACGAATGGCACCTGCCCGGTATCGAACAATACCCGAACAATGAAGTACGTGTTTTCAACCGCTGGGGCCAACTGGTATTCGAACGCACCGGCTTCAACAACGAACCCGGCTGGGACGGCCGCTGGAATGGCCGCGACCTGCCCGACGGCACTTATTTTTATATGATCGATTTGAAAGACGGATCGGCGGTGTTGAGCGGATACGTGCAGATACAGAGGTGAGAAAAGTGAGAGGGTGAGAGACGTGAGAGGGTGAGAGCCGACTTCGATTACACCGCTTCGCTCCAGCAGTCAATTCAGAGCGAAGCGGTGTAATCGAAGTCGGCTCTCACCCTCTCACGTCTCTCACCCTCTCACATCTTTCTCACCCTCTCACTTCTCTCACTTCTTAACAATCGGTTGTCCGCTCCGCAGCAGTTGCAGCGCCTTTTCCACCGCCGGGTCGTCGTCGTTGAGTACCCGATACAGTCCTTCTTCGCGATAAAGGGCTTTAGCGATACGCGCCTTCAGTTGATGTTTTAATTCGGTGCGGCATTTGGCCAGTTCGGCGGGATGGGGTTTTGTGCCTTGTTTTTCCGCGTAGGCGACGAGTGCATCGAGCATGGCGTCATTTACCTGAAAATTGCTGACAAAACCGTCGAGGTTGGGTGGCAGGATATTGCGGTCGTTTTGTTCCAGCCAGCGGGCAGCATATTGGGGGATTAGCTGTCGCATTTCAAAAAAGTAATCGCTGGAGAAAGAAGTATCGATCGGAATAAACACGTCCGGGTAAACACCGCCGCCGCCATACACGATACGGCCCATTCCTGTGTAGTACTGCGTGCTATCCGCGATTTTGATCTTGGTAGCATCGGCCAGTTCGCCGCTTTTCAGCCTGCGTTCGGCTTCGTGCCCGTATTCTTCGTTGTGTTTGTACGCGCGCTGGATGCTCCGGCCGCTCGGGGTGTAATAGCGTGCGACGGTGAGGCGAAGGGCGCCGCCATCGCCCAGCGGGTATTGTTCCTGCACCAGCCCCTTGCCGAACGAGCGCCTTCCGACCACCCAGCCGCGGTCCCAGTCCTGAATAGCGCCGGCCACGATTTCGCTGGCGGATGCCGAGCCTTCATCGATCAGTACCGCTATACTTTGCAGGTTGAAACGCGCGCGGCCATTGCTTTTGTAGTCGCGGCGCGCTTCCGTTCGGCCTTTGGTGTACACCAGCAGTTTGCCGTCGGAAAAAAACTGGCTGAGCAGATCCGTCGCTTCGTTGAGGTATCCGCCGGGGTTGCCGCGCAGGTCGAGCACGAGGTTTTGCATACTTTTATTTTCCACCATAGGCTGTAGCACCTCCATGAATTCCCGGTAAGTAGTGGCACTGAAACGGTTGATTTTTACGTAACCGGTATGTTCGTCGAGCATATAGGCCACATCGACGCTGTGTACGGGAATAATATCGCGGGTGATATTGAACTCGCGCAGGTTTTTCTCGCGGCCGCGCAAAACGCCCAGTTCTACCTGCGTGCCTTTTTTACCCCGCAGGTACTTGAAAATCTTCTTGTTTTCGACTTTCACGCCGGCTACCGTGGTATCGGCAATGGTGATAATCTTGTCGCCGGAAAGCATCCCTGCCATTTCGGAAGGTCCGCCAGGAAAAACCGATACGACCTGCATGGTATCGTCGACGACCACGTATTCGATGCCGACGCCTTCAAATTCACCACTCATATCGTCTTCCACAGCCTGCAATTCTTCCGGGGAAATATATACGGAGTGCGGATCGAGTTGTTCGAGCAGGTGATCGATAGCCCCTGTTTTGATATCGCTGATATCTACCGAGTCGACGTATTTGGACTGTACATAGCGCAGGATTTCATCCAGCGTACCACTGGAGGCTCCGTTCGGGGTGCCCATCTGAAAATAAAGATCGCGATCGTACCGGGGTAGTTGTTGTCCGATAAACATTCCAACCGTGAGGGTGACGGCGAGCATCAGCGGTAACCTGACCTGCCATTTAGTGGATTTTTCTTCTTGCATCATTGTTGGAACAAACAAATCAGGTTTAAAAATTAAGGGATTGTCAAAATGATCGTACTTTTGTTCAAATTTTTTCAAACATCATCCCGTTTATACCCGCGTCACTTCAATAAAAAACGAATTCAATTAAACTTCGGTTATGACAGACAATCCGGAAATCGATCAATTGGACAAACAAATACTGGCAAAACTCATAGAAGACGGCAAAGTTCCGTACACCGACATTGCCAAACAACTGTTTGTTTCCAGCGGCACCATCCACGTCCGGATGAAAAAGATGGAACAAATGGGCATCGTGCGCGGATCAAGCCTGATCGTGGATTACCATAAACTGGGTTTCGATGTAACGGCGTTTCTGGGCATTTATCTCGACAAAAGTTCGCTGTACGATGAAGTGGCCGAACAACTCAAACAAATCCCGGAGGTAGTGGAAGCCAATTACACCACCGGTCTTTACAGTATATTCGCCAAAATCGTGTGCAAAGATACGAACCACTTACGCCTGATTCTGCATGATAAAATCCAGAAAATATCGGGCATTCAGCGAACGGAGACTTTTATCTCCCTGGAACAAAGCATTAGTCGGCCGGTTCATTTTCTGGATGCGGAATAATTGCGTCGCGGATCACGCGGATACAAAGCGGATTTACGCGGATTTTGGAACGCAGATGTAAAGCCATCTACGCGGATTCTTGACGGATGCAATCCAATGGCAAAAACGGATGCATTTATTTGGCCGGGAGTTCGGAATTTTGGGCTTCGCATTTGCGAGGCAGCGCGGATAACGCTGCAAGGCCCGGATTTCTCTTTCACTTTTCCCGCACATGAAAAAAACGTTACTTATCGCCCTTACTGTTCCCGCATTTGTGGGCGCCATTGCACTGTATCCCGTTGAAAACAAAAAGGTTGTATTCCACTCGGAGGCGGAACTTTCCTTTTTTCAAAAAAACCACCTGACCGGTTCCGAGCAAAACAGCCATTTGCTGGCGCCGCCGGATTTCCTGCCCATCGACTCCAACATTCTGTTTCCTACCGCTAAATTATGCAGCGGCTGCCATGGCCACGACCCCAACGGGCATGCCCTCGTAAGCACCAGCGGTGAAGATGTGAATATTTACGACGACTGGCGTTCGACCATGATGGCCAACAGTGCCAAAGACCCATTCTGGCGCGCCAAAGTGACGCATGAAATCCTTGTCAACCCGTCTCATAGCCTGGTTTTGCAGGATAAATGCACGAGTTGCCACGCGCCTGCGGGGCATTACCAGTCCAAACTCAAAAACCACCAACTCACCTATACCCTGGCCGATTTGTATGCCGATACCCTGGGCCAGGACGGCGTCAACTGCCAGGCCTGCCACGCCCAGTCGCCACTCAACATCGGTAGCAACCATTCCGGAAATCTCTACTACGACACCTCCCACCTGCGTGTCGCTTACGGCCCTTACGAACTGGTTTTTGCGCCGCCGATGCACGAATTTGTGGGTATTACGCCCGTTTACGGGGAACACGTGCTCGACGGCGGACTTTGTGCGGGCTGCCATACACTCATTACCAACACGGTCGATCTCGACGGCCATCTTACCGGAAATTCTTTTGTCGAGCAGGCTACTTACCACGAATGGCTCAACAGCCGCTACGACCGGGACCACGATAATATTTCCTGCCAGGGTTGCCACGTGCCGCAATTGCAGGACGAGGTCATTATTTCCGCCAATTACCAGTTTCTGACGCCGAAATATCCGTTCGGTCTGCACGAATTGGCCGGTGCGAACGTATCCATGCTGAAACTGCTGAAAACCAACCGCGAAGCGCTGGGTATTACCGCACAACCTGAAAATTTCGACAGCACCATCGCCGCTACCCTGCGTATGCTCCAGCATAAAACCCTGGATATGGACCTGCAAACGGGCATCCTGAATGGCGATTCTGTTGATTTTCAGGTAAAATTGAATAATAAAGCCGGGCATAAATTCCCATCGGGGTATCCTTCCCGTCGTGCCTGGATCGAATTCGAAGTAGAAAATGAAGCAGGCGAAGTGGTATTTCATTCCGGTAAAATGAACGCCGATTACAGCCTGCCCGACGAAGACGCGAATTTCGAGCCGCACTACGACTGGATCAACGCGCCCGGCCAGGTACAGATTTACGAACTGGTGCCCGGCGATGTGAACGGCAATTTTACCAACGTGCTGGAGCGCGGCGACGAAGGTATCAAAGACAACCGCCTCACTCCGCAGGGCTTCCGCACCAGCGACGTGGTGTACGACACTACACTCATCATTGGCGGCGCCCTGAACGACCCCAATTTCAACCGCGATGCCGACGGCGTGGAAGGCAGCGGCAGTGATATCGTGCATTATCAGATTCCTACCAACGGCTATGAAGGCCGGCTGAAAGTGACGGCGCGGGTGTGGTACCAATCCCTGCCGCCCAAGTGGATGGCGCCGATGTTCGAATATTCTTCACCGGAAATCGACTCTTTCAAAGCCATGTTCAATGCCGCCGACCGCTCGCCGGTGCTGGTAGCCGAACGGGTACTCGACTCGGTCCTGGTATCTTCCGTGGCCACGCATCAGGCAGACAATCAATCATTTGTACAGGTAACACCCACCATCAGCACGGACGGAAAAGTAAATATCCAAACCACCGGCGACGTGCAACTGCGCCGCATTCAGATATGGGACAGCGCCGGTCGGCTCGTTTGGGACCAGGCGGCAAGGGCCGTTTGGCTGCCTGCCGACAAGGGCGTTTATTTCGTGGCTATTGAAACCAGCCGCGGCCGGGTGGTACGGAAGGTGGTGAGGCAGTGATAGTGCGAAGTCGGTAGTGCGAAGTGCGAAGTGCGAAGTCGTTTTGGGTCCGTTCGGTTAGGCCCGTCGTAGGAATAATGGCTGCGCGGACGACGCGGATTTTGCTGATTTACACGGATTTCGGGTGGCCTGACGGCCACTTTATTTATAAACCACGGAGGCACAAAGAACACAAAGCGTAGATTACACCCTCGTATAGGACCGAAAGAAACATAGAAAACGGGAAGGCGCTGATATCGCAATTTACTCGTTTTAAAGGTGTAATCTACGCTTTGTGTTCTTTGTGCCTCCGTGGTTAAAAGAATAAAAAACGAGTGGCCGCCAGGCCACTAAAATCCGCGTCATCCCGCGCTGCCATTATTCCTACGAGGGCGTAGCCGCACTCAACAACAGGCATTGCTTAACCAATCTCATCCGGGAGGGCATGATTTTGGATGGGTGGATTTCCAAACCGGTCGTTCCGACTTCCGGCGACTGCATTTTCGATTATTTTTTACCGGCAACAGTACCTCCGAAAACCTTCCTGCACGCCTTGCATGTATATTAAGTGTTAAAAACGTGGGGGCATGCCGGACAAATTGCGATTTCAGGCCCCAAATTCGCTTACTTTTATCCGTCTTTAATCCGCACGCGCATTGATGCACCCAAAACTGAACAAGACCATGCACTCTGCTCCCTCCTACAGGCTGGTCATTACACGCCTGCTATTTGCCCTGTTGCTCTCCGTGGCGAGCCGGGCTGTGGCGTGGGCACAACCGGTTCTTTCCTGGGACCGGATCATTGGAGGAGAAAGTTACGAGGAGCTCAATGCACTGGAAATTTTGCCCGATGGCATTATTGCGGGCGGCTCTACGCGTTCGGGCATCGCGTTCGGCAATCCCGCTGATTTTTCCTGGAATATTTTGGTGGCCAAACTCGATTTCAGCGGAAACCTGCTGTGGCAATATACCTATGGCGCCAACCAGGATGAACGCCTTTGGGCGCTCATTCCTACCCGCGATGGCGGTTTTCTGGCGGGCGGCTATTCCTATTCGGGCATCGACGGCGACAAAACGGAACCCAGCCGGGGCGACCGCGACGTATGGATCATCAAACTCGATGCGCAGGGCCAGTTGCAATGGGACAAAACCTTCGGCGGCCTGTTTCAGGACGAATTATTTACCCTGCTGGAAATGCCCGGCGGCGGCTTTTTGCTGGGCTGCCACTCCAATTCCGGTATTTCCGGCGATAAAACGGAAGACAGCCGCGGTAGCCACGACGTGTGGCTGATTCGTACCGACGCACAGGGCAGCAAACTCTGGGACAAAACCATCGGCGGCACCGGATACGAGCAGGTGAACGACTTTATCTGGGCGCCCGACGGTGCGGTGTATTGTTCGGGCGGAACCACTTCGCCGGAAAACGACGGCGATCTCGGCATCGAAACCGCGCGCGGCGGTATGGATTTCCTGTTGATGAAACTAAACCCCGCAGACGGCAGTATCTACTGGACGCGTCGCTACGGCGGCACAGGCGAAGACTATCCGTACAGCCTGTGCATGGCTTCCAACGGACGGCTGTACATGGGCGGCCGGTCGGGTTCGCAACCTGTGCCGGCCGGAACTTTCAACAATGGCAAATCTTCCGCATTTTACGGCGGCGACAGCGATTACTGGCTGCTCGAACTGGACACCGACGGCCGCAAAACCAGGGAGTGGAGTTTCGGCGGCACAGGGCTTGACGATCTGTACTACCTCCTCGAAAAACCCTGCGGCGGCCTGGTGCTGGGCGGCGTTTCGGATTCCGATATTTCAGGAAACAAAACCTCCACATGCCGCGGCAGTTACGATTACTGGGTGCTCTCGCTCGACCCCGACGGCAACAAAATCTGGGAGCAACCCATGGGCGGCACCGGCGGTGATGCGCTTACGCGTATGGCACTGTACCCGGACGGCTCCCTGCTTTTCGGCGGCCATTCGGATAGTCCGGCAGGTTTTGAAAAATCCGGCAACTCCTTCGGAGTCAATGACTTCTGGATCATCAGCACTGCCTGCAACGCCACTGCGGCCATACAACCTGTCGGCCAGGAAACACCCTGTTCGGACGAACCGCTCACCCTCGACGCCACGGTACCGGGCTGTATGGGTTGCACGTACCAGTGGAATACGGGCGACACCACGGCGACTATTGAAGTGCCTCCGGGCACCGTCGATACCTTTTCAGTACGCGTATGCAGCGAAGGCGCTTGTGTGGCATTCGACACCATTACAGTGGCAACTTTCCCGCCGCTGGTGATAGACCTCGGACCCGATATACAACTTGTGTCCGGAAGTACGCTGACGTTGCCCAACGTGCAGCCGGGCTGGACGTTCGCCTGGAGTACCGGGAGCACAGCGCCATCCATTCCGGTCACGCAGTCAGGCACTTACGCCGTCACCGTAACCGACGCGAACGGCTGCACGGCATCCGATTTCATCCAGATTTCCATTGAAAAGAAATACAACGTGTGGGTGCCCAATATTTTTTCTCCCAATGGCGACGGGCACAGCGATTACCTGCCCGTTTTTACCGACGACCCGGGGCTACACGTTATTTCTTTCCGGATTGCCGACCGCTGGGGCGACCTGTGTTACCGGCGCGACAACTTCCAGCCACTGTACGACTGGGACGGCTGGGATGGCCGCTGGCGGGGGCAGCCGGCGGGGCCGGGCGTGTACGGATGGTTCGCACTTGTAGAATTTTCCGGCGGTGAAATACTGCTGTTGGAGGGCGATGTTACGCTTGTTCGCTGAGATTTGCCCGTTTTAGCAAGGGCCTGTTAAAAATTTAGTTTGCCACAATGAACAAATTTGTACTTTTCGCCCGAAAAAAGACATCCAATGCAAAAGTGCATATGGATTTCTTTTAATCTGTCTTTAATCTCAACAGGTAATTTATGCGCATACAGTTCAGCCTTTCCTGCCAGAAAGGCACGATCATTCCAATTAACTATCAATCCGAAATCTCGCAATGGATCTTCTCTGTACTCTCAAAAGCAGGCACTGAACTCTCCACCTGGGTACAGCAGCAGGGATTTGATTTGACCTCCCGCAATTACAAGTTATTCACGTTTAGCCCGCTTGCCATCTATCCCTACGAGATGGACCAGGTGAAACAGGAATTCAAATTGCTGGGGAACCAGGTGAAACTGAGTTTTTCCATTTATCTGCCCCCTGTTTTCGAACAGCAGGTCGTCCACCTTTTCCGGCAAATGCCCCTTGCATTGGGCACCTGTGAAGGTAAACCCGCCCAGTTTGAAGTAAAACACTGGCAGGTAATGAGCCGCCCGATGTTCAAGGAAACCATGCAGTTCAAAGCAGTGTCGCCCATTTCCGTGACGACCGTGGAGGAAGTGAAAACGCCCAACCCGTACCTGTTGCCCGACAACGAGGCCTACGACGTGAGTTTTTTCCACCACATTGTACGCCGTTTCAAGTCGGCCATGCAATACAAGTCGCTGGCAAATATGAAACTGCTCGATCCTGCGTTTCCTATGCATTACCGGCTGATGGGACAAGCCAAATCAAGGCTCATTCACCTGAAACCCAATCCGGACGACATTCAGCAACTGCGCGGCTTTTCCTACGAATT
>JAKQJD010000525.1 GCA_029561355.1 Bacteroidota bacterium
ATGCCAAACCTGTCGCCCTTTCCCAGCCAGTACGGTTATGCGGCCGTGACCAAAAACAACGCGCAGCGCAATACCTGGGGCATGGTGGACGCATACGGCAAAGTTATTTTGCCCGAAAAATTTCAATACGTGCGCGCCATCGCACCCACGCTGCTGGTGGGCAGGGTCGACGGCGACAGCATGTTGCAGTTCCATAACTCGAAGGGGAAACTGCTGTATAAAATCGCCGGTAAAAAAATAGAGCCGATCGACATCGACAATACCTGCTTCGGTGTAGACGGTATCGACCGCAAAACGAGGTTTTACAAACTGGATGGAACCTTGGTGTATCCCGCCGACCCGAAATCGGGTATGTGGACAGACGGAGAACGAACCATTTTATGTAAAGACAACCAATGGGGCATGATCGATGCAAAAGGAGAAACGATCATTCCTTTCGAGTTTTCGCGCATCAAACATGGCCTGCCGGGGCATTTTATCGTGGAAAAACGCGATGAAAAATATGCCTACGGCGGTATGGGCGTGTACGACAAAAACGGGAAAGTAGTGATACCGGTAGCGCATCTTTCCATTGTACCCTTCGGTAAAATATACCGCATGCACGATCTGAGCGCCGACAAAAACGGCATCAGTTCGGGAAAGGGAGCCGAAATTTTACCGACGCTCTATCATTTTTCTACAGTGTATATTTCCGAAAGCGACTATGGAAAAAAAATTCCCGCGAGCCACCCGGAACGATACATTTCAGCGACCAATATGGAAAACAGGCAGCAATTCCTGATCCGCGACGATGGCACGATCATTCGCCCGGAAGGTTCGCAACGGGTGACCTATCACAGTGAAATACACCCGCTTATTATTGACCTGATTCCGCCGGACGACAAACAAATGCCCAAAAAAATGGCCATCGATTTCAAGGGAAAAGTATTGCTGCCGGCCGAATACCTGTTTCTGGATTTCACACCGAATCCCGGGGTTTTGCTGGGCAGCAAGCAAGCAACCCAACAAATTGGTTTCATCTCGCTGGCCGCGCCCCAAAAAACCGAATTTATATACGATTATCGAACCCGCTTCTCCAGCGGCTACTACCGAATGACGACCACCGGCAGAAAATACGACCTGTATAACCCACAACTGAAACGCATCCACTCCGGCGAGTACAACTGGTTCAACGAACCCAACAGAGACCAGTTCGAGCAGTTTCGCGCCGCCAAAAAAACGAAGGAAAAACTCGTGGCCGTCGCGTTCCGGCAAGGCATGGCCTACGGTGACTGGCTGGCCATAACGGAATCGGGCAAGGAGTTTCTTTTCAAAAAACCGGAAGAAAAGCCCGCGCCCCCACCGCCTGCAAAAACTGCCGAACCTGTGGAAGAGGTCATCATGGAAGAAATGCCCGCAGCAGTCCAGGTTGCACTGCCGCCACCGCCAATGGAAGTGGATGCCGCCGAGCAGGTTTTTCAAACGTTCGACGTGCAAATAGCGCCCGAATTCCTCGGCGGCAATGATTCCCTGAATCAATACATAGGCCGCAACCTCAAATACCCGCGCCTGGCCGCCGAAAATGCTATCCAGGGTATGGTTGTGCTCAAATTTGTCATCGAAAGAGACGGCAGTATAAGCAACGTCAACCTCGTGCGCGACATCGGCGGGGGCTGCGGCCAGGAGGCCAAACGACTCGTGGAAGCCATGCCGAAATGGACGCCGGGAAAGAAAAACGGGAAACCGGTAAGGGTGGAGTATACGATGCCTGTGAAGTTTAAGTTGGAGTGAACGGATTTTCGAGTTGACGGGGGTTTGAATCAGGATTTTCAGGATTTTAAAGGATTGTAAGGATGATGCATTACTCATGTAAGGGGTGTTTAGTAACAACAGATATTGTTTCCTTTTTTAATCCTTTAGAATCCTGAAAATCCTGATTCACCCCCCCGTCAACCTCGTGCGAGATCTCGAGGGGTAGCCGAACCCAATCAAAAGATCTTGATAATTATCAATCAACATAAGTATGAAGAAAACCCTACTCTACCTTTTTTTGATTGCCGCTTCCGGTCTTCCCGCTCAGATCAATGACGTGATCCCCGAACCGCCCGTCGTCGTCGAGGAGCCTCCAATTAGTGCAGGCAAAACCCGTTTCGGTACCTACCGCACCGGCCGGCCGCAACACGTGTACGAAGGCAATAAAACAGGCTGGGCGCTCGACGATTCGCTGCTCGTGCCCATTCAGTATTATAAAATGCCCGGCGCGTACAGCGATTTTATGATCGTGCACAACTACGAA
>JAKQJD010000555.1 GCA_029561355.1 Bacteroidota bacterium
CCTGAAAATAACTTCCCCCGGTTTTTAAATATTCCGGCCCGAATCGTGCCTTACGGCAAGTATTTTTTCGGCGTGATGCTGCTGCTGTTCGGCATCGACCATTTCCTGTACATCGATTTTGTAAAAACCCTGGTGCCCGCTTCCATACCCGGGCCGGAATTCTGGACGTACCTGACGGGGGCGGCACTGATGGGCGCCGGGCTGGCTATTCTCATCAACTTCAAACCTTGGGAGGTCGGTTTGCTGCTGGCAGGCATGTTGGCCATTTGGCTGGTCGTGTTGCACATTCCCCGGGCGCTGGCGGCGCCTGCTAGCGATAATGGAAATGAATGGACAAGTGTGTTTCAATGTTTGGCGTTTGGGGGTATGGCGTTGATGTGGGTCGGAACAGCGAGGAAAGGAACGTTCCGTGCGACGATTTAGCCAAAACGTTAAGAATGACATAAGTCAATCGTGAAACAATCCTTCAAAATGAATACCCTGTGAATTACATCGTAGAAAACACCCTACACAAAGACCTGGTTAACCTGCCATACGATCCGGCGTGGCATCCGGTGGGCGGCAGGTATGACTGGTCCCAGGTATGTGGGTTGAAAGTACGGATTCCTGCTCAGGCTACCGTCATTACGCTTGAACATGCAGATGAACTCGGGTTGGATATCATTCCAACCTTTATGAAGGCGTTGCGGGTGAACATGGCCGATCACACATTTCCATCTGCCGTTTATATCTATGGCTACGGAATGGCAGATTTTGCTACCGCAGTGGGGGCTGCTGCTGTAGCGGATCCGGAATGGGCCGGCACACAATTCTGGGGTTATTCCGGTCCTTTTCAGCCTATGATTCCTGCGCCCGGTGATTCCGGTTGGTTCCGGGCATTTCCCTGAAAAGGGGGGCAAACGAAAAGCGCCGCCCCGGAATCCCGGAGCGGCGCTTTTGCTTATATTTCTGATAACCTTTCGGTTTACAGCGACACGTGTTTGAAACCCGTTACCGTCAGGTCCTTATTCAGGCCTTTGAGGAACTGTTCTACCGTTTTGTCGTTGTCTTTTACGAATTTCTGGCTCAGCAGGGTGCTTTCCTGGAAAAACTTGTTCAGACGGCCGAGGGCGATCTTTTCAAGCATTTCTTCGGCTTTACCTTCGTTGCGCGCCAGTTCTTTACCGATTTCGATCTCTTTTTCGACGATTTTCGGATCCACGTCGTCTTTGCTGACGGACACCGGGTTCATCGCAGCGATCTGCATGGCTACGTCGCGACCGGCCTGCTCGAACGCGCTGTCGTTTTGGTTGAGGGCAACCAGTACGGAGCGTTTGTTGTTGGAGTGGTTGTAGGTCAGGATTTGTGCGCCTTCCAGCGGCTCGTAGCGGCTCAGTTCGATTTTTTCACCGATGATACCGTTTTGCTCGCCTACTTTATCGGCGATGCTTACGCTGCCTTCGTACGGAAGTGCGAGGAGATCTTCCAGGGTAGCCGGGAATTTTTCCAGTGCGGTTTCCGCGATTTTGGTGGTCATCGCGATGTAGTTCTCGTTGCGGGCTACGAAGTCCGTTTCGCAGTTCAGCGAAACGATCACGCCACGGGTGCGGTCGCCATTTACGATAGCAATAACAACACCTTCTTTCGCTTCGCGTTCTTCACGTTTAGCGGCTTTGGCGATACCTTTTTTACGCAACCAGTCTTGAGCGGTTTCGTAATCGCCGTTGGATTCTTCCAGGGCTTTTTTACAGTCCATCATACCTGCGCCGGTCATTTCGCGCAGTTTCTGGATATCGGCTACAGCAATTTTTACCATTATTTGGATGGAATTGATGTTGAAAATATAGTTTGAGTGTTGCGTGTTCAGTGTTAGGTTTTTGGTGTTTCGGGTGGCAGCAGTTACCTGAGGCCCATCCGAAACACCAAAAGCCAAACACTAAAAACACATATTTAGGCTTCTACGGCCGTGTCTTTCTCCTCGCCTTTCATCGCTTTGCGCTCTTCGAGCCCTTCGCGGATAGCGTCCACCAGGTAGTTGGTGATGAAGTAGATGGCTTTGGAAGCGTCGTCGTTGCTGGGGATTGCGAAATCAACCAGGGTCGGGTCGGAGTTGGTATCCACCATACCGAACGTTTTTACGTTCAGTTTTTTGGCTTCTGCCAGCGCCAGGTGTTCGTGGTGGATGTCCACGATGAACACAGCCGACGGCAGGCGATTCAGTTGTTCGATACCACCGAGGTGTTTCGACATCTTCGCATGTTCGCGGCTCAGTGTGAGGCGTTCCTTTTTGGTGATGCTGGTCAGCGAAGTATCGCCAAGCATACGTTCGATGCTTTGCATTTTTTTCACCGATTTGCGGATCGTCATGAAGTTGGTCATCATACCACCCAGCCAGCGCTCGGTTACAAACGGCATACCGACACTTTCGGCTGCTTTTTGTACGATAACGCGCGCCTGTTTTTTGGTAGCGACGAACATGATCTTCTTGCCGCTTTTCGCCATAGCCTTCATTGCGAGGGCCGAGCGTTCCAGCATTTCTGCCGTACGGTTCAGGTCGATGATGTGGATACCCTTGTGCTCCATAAAGATGTACGGAGTCATTTTGGGATTCCACTTTTTGCGCAGGTGACCGAAGTGGCAGCCCGCGTCGAGCAATTCTTTATAAGTGGGCTTTTGCATTGTTCAAAAGCAAGTTTTATAGTGAGTGGTGAGTTGTGAGTGGTGAGATGTCAGTAGTGAGATGTGAGTTGTGAAACTCACTATTCACTATTCACTACTCACAATTAGCGTTTAGAGAACTGGAAGCGTTTGCGGGCTTTCGGTCTGCCGTATTTCTTACGTTCAACGGCGCGGCTGTCTCGTGTGAGGAATTTCCGTGCTTTCAGCGGCTTGCGGAATTCTTCGTTGAGTTTAACCAGCGCGCGGCTGAGGCCCATCCGTACTGCTTCGGCCTGGCCTTTGTAGCCACCACCGTGTACGGTTACTTTCAGGTCGTAAATGTTTTCAACACCCACTACACCGAACGGGTCGGTTACGTTGTGCTGAACATGCTGCTGGGGGAAGTATTCGCGGTAATCCTTTCCGTTCACCGTGACTTTGCCTTCTCCTTTCATCAGATAGACGCGGGCAACGGCGGTTTTACGACGGCCCACAGCGTTTATCATTTCCATATTTCTGATTTGAAAATGTGAGTAGTGAGTAGTGAGTAGTGAATGGTGAGTGGTGAATAGTGAGTAGTGAGGGTACGTTGTGATTTTTGATTCACAACTGACAATTCACAACTCACAATTGACAACTCACAATTGACAACTCAGAATTTGATTGCTTCCGGTTTTTGCGCTACGTGCGGGTGCTCGGAGCCGGCATACACGAACATTTTTTTGATCATGGCCCGACCCAGTTTGGTTTTAGGCAACATGCCTTTCACCGCGCGTTCGATGATGCGCTCCGGGAATTTGACCAGCATTTCCTCGGCTACCACTTCTTTCAGACCGCCGGGGTGCAGGGAGTAGTCTTTGTAAATTTTCTGGCCCCATTTCTGGCCCGTGAAACGCACTTTATCAGCGTTGATCACGATCACATAGTCGCCGGTGTCGGCATGTGGCGTGTAGGTAGGCTTGTTTTTGCCACGCAGGATATGAGCGATCTCTGTGCAAATGCGACCGGTTACCTGGTTTTCCGCATCCACAACGTACCACTTGCGTTCCGCATTTTCAGCACTGACGGATGCCGTCCGATAGCTTAGCGTATTCATTGTAAATTGTTAATGATAAAAAGTTCAAGATTGTATGTTTTCAAGCCGGAACGCGGTGTTTTGCCGCGCTGAAATGAAAACGGATGGCGCCTCTTTTTCCAAAAGGCCCGCAAAGGTAGAATTTGCATTTCGGCTATGCAAGGGATTGTGAAAGTTTTTCGCGACCATTTTCCATAAAACGTTGATAATGAGGGAATATATGGCACACGGGGAAAATGTTAATATTTAATGCGGACTACTTTTAACATTGATTATCAAGTACTTATGTAAATTTCTCTCGTAACGTCATTTGCAACGAGGATTTCGCGGATAGAAAGTGGATCACGCTGATTTTTGACCGCCGATTCTAATGATTGAATGAATACATGATTTACGTCTGTTTGAATGGATAACGGTCGCTTCATCTAACAAATCAAAATCATGTTTTCATTCAATCATTAGAATCAGCGGTCAAAAATTGAGTGGTAAGCCTCTCAATGCATTAACCCGACAGCGCATAAAAAAACAAAATCCCGAACCCCTCACACTTGAGGAATTCGGGATTCAAACAAATTTTCAGAAAATCAAAGTCCGAACACCCGCTGAATATCCTTCACGGCATCCAGTTTTTCCCAGGTAAAGGTTTCGACTTCCACTTTTTTTGCGGCGCCATTCATGCCGATTTCCACCGTTTTAATGTGCGGGTTGCGGCCGAAGTGTCCGTAAGCGGCAGTTTCGGAGAAGATCGGGTTTTTCAAACCGAAGCGGCGCACGATAGCGGCCGGACGCAGGTCGAATATTTCGCCGAGTTTGTGTGCGATTTCGCCGTCGGTCAGTCCTTTGATCTTGCAGGAACCGTACGTATTCACGTACAGGCCGACAGGTTGGGCCACGCCGATGGCGTAGGCTACCTGCACCAGCACCTGGCTGCACAGACCGGAGGCTACCAGATTTTTGGCGATGTGGCGCGTAGCGTAAGCTGCGGAGCGGTCGACTTTGGAAGGGTCTTTACCGCTGAACGCGCCGCCGCCGTGTGCACCTTTGCCGCCGTAAGTATCGACGATGATCTTGCGACCGGTGAGGCCGGTATCGCCGTGCGGACCACCGATGACGAATTTGCCGGTCGGGTTGATGAAGTATTGCACATCGGAAGTAAACAGGCGTGCCACGCGGGCAGGCAGGTGTTTTTTCACCCGCGGGATGAGGATTTTCTGTACGTCGGCGGCAATTTTCGCCAGCATCTTAGTATCCTCGTCGAAATCGTCGTGCTGCGTGCTGATCACGATCGTATCGATCTTTTTCGGCACGTGCTTGTCGGTATATTCAATCGTCACCTGGCTTTTCGCATCGGGACGCAGGTATTTCATTTGTTTGCCTTCCTTGCGGATGGCAGCCAGTTCGCGCAACAGCAGGTGGGCGAGGTCGAGCGGAAGCGGCATGTAGTTATCCGTTTCGTTGGTAGCGTACCCGAACATCATACCCTGGTCGCCGGCGCCCTGATCTTCTTCTTTTTTACCCACGTCGACGCCCTGCGCGATATCTGCGCTTTGTTCGTGTACAGCGCTGATAACGCCGCAACTTTTGGCTTCGAACTGGTATTCACTTTTGGTATATCCGATTTTTTCGATCGTCTGGCGAGCCGTTTCCTGAATATCCACGTATGCTTTGGAGCGCACTTCACCGGCTACCACAACCAGGCCGGTTGTAACGAGGGTTTCACAGGCTACTTTTGAATCGGGGTCCTGACGAAGAAAAGCGTCCAGAATAGCGTCGCTGATCTGATCGGCTACTTTATCGGGGTGTCCTTCGGAAACGGATTCGGAGGTAAATAGGTATGACATTGCTTGAGAATAAGTGATAAACCCCGGCAAACTTTCGGGATGTTTTGAACAGTTAGCGGCGGGGCAAACTCCGAAAAACACGGTTTTTGTTTCCCAAAATTACTTTTGGCCGCCAATTTTGCGCCGCAAAGGTAGATTTTACCCACGGTAAAAAGAAGGAATGCCGAATGTTAACTCGTAATCTGTCGGATTATTATTTGGCGGGCATATGCGGGACGTTCGCATCTTTACAGGTACAATTTCCTGAAAATCAGGACTGACAGTGAGATGCATCACTTTTCAGGTGTTGAACTGTCCGCTACCTTTCGTGTTTAAAAAACCGAACATTTACTGCCTTATGTCATTCGATCTTTCCGCTTTACGTAAAAATTATGCCCTCGAAGCCCTTTCCGAACACGATGTGCTTCCCGATCCCCTGGCGCAGTTCGACCGCTGGTTTCAGGAGGCTTTAAACGCCCAACTCGCAGAGCCCAACGCCATGACCCTGGCTACCGCCAGCCGTGAAGGCAGACCCAGCGCGCGAACTGTGCTGCTGAAAGGCATTGACCAGCAGGGGTTTGTGTTTTTCACGAATTACGAAAGCCGGAAAGGACACGAACTGGCCGACAACCCGCAGGCCGCGCTCCTGTTCACCTGGCTGGAACTCGAACGCCAGATCCGTATTGAAGGCCGCGTGGAACGCATCGACCGGGAAGCATCGCTGGCATATTTTCAAAGCCGCCCGAAAGGCAGCCAGATCGGCGCCTGGACCAGTCCGCAAAGCCAGGTAATTCCGGGCCGCGACAGCCTGGAAGCCAAACAGATAGCCCTGGAACTTGAATTTGAAAAGTCCGACGTGCTGCCGCTCCCACCTTTCTGGGGCGGTTACCGGCTGCTGCCCGATATGCTGGAATTCTGGCAAGGGCGCCCGAGCCGCCTGCATGACCGCATCCGGTTTATTAAAAGTGAAAATGACTGGAAAATCGAGCGGCTGGCGCCTTGATTCCCGATTCAGGGGGAAATAGAATAAACCTCCAACCCCCGTTCCGTTTGAATAAATATACGCGAGCGCCCCACCCACACCTTCGTTTCAGCCGCACTGGCGGAAACCGGTAGCGGCAGGGATAAATTCTGGAACCGCGCCAGATTTTCAAACCGAATCGTATTGTTTTCCGGAAACACCAGCCAGTCGCCCAGCACTTCAAACCAGCCGGTTTTCAGACCCGGGTACGTGCGCAGGAGCGTCCCGTACTGATCGAATGAGGAAATGCCCTGCACGGGATCGCTGATAAAAACCGTTTCCCCATTGTCGCGAATACAGGCAGCCGTCATTCTTTTCGGAAAAACCAGGTTCATGGGCTGGCTTTCCTGTACAACCGAGCCGGAAGGGCCGATCTTCAGCAACCTGAATCTGGCATCGTCATAGATCCAGATATTGCCGTCCTGCGCCTGGGCAATGCTCCGGACGTTTTGGAAACCTGCTTCCGTCAGGTCGAGTTGCCCTATTTCGTTCAGGGTGCGGTCGATGGTTACAATCGTTTGAAAATCAGCATACCAAAGGAGGATTTTCAACGGATTCCCGGCATCGGCGAAAGAAATTTTCCCCAGCCTGTTGTTGGTATAACGCGCTACCCGCTTTCCGGTCGAATCATATTTTTCCAGGGCATTGTCCTCGTTTACCAGGTACACATTCGACAACTGATCGGCAGTGGCAAAGACGGCTTGTACCGGTACGGAAAATAGCAGTTTGCTGCTGTCCGCGCTTTGAACAGGCGTTTGTGAGGCCGCAAAAAACGGCAGGAAGCCAATCAGGGCGCAGGTTAACAGGAGTCGATGCATAGGTAAGAAACACATGTTATCAGGAATTATTGTAGTGTACCACCGAACCCCAGTTCGGTGTTTTTATCACCGAACTGGGGTTCGGTGGTACACCGTATGTCAAAATGACATACTGACTCGATCAAAAAGCGCCATTTTGTCAGTACACTTTTCCGATTTTATGCCATTTCAACCGGTTTTTGCGGCTGGTACGCAGTTTGAAAAAGGGAGTTCATCCGGTGTGGATTTGATCGCCGGATCAACACATTGCAAACTTCTTCTTAAAAACTTCAATTCTCTTAAAAATGACGAACATCGTAAAATTTCATCCGTACCCTTCAACCAAAACCTTCGTCAACGGTTTATTTGATGAGTTCTTTAATCGCAATCTGGCCGATCAGGTAGGCGGCGACAATTTTGCAAGCCACGCAGCAGTGAACGTTCTGGAAACGGAAGACGCTTTCAAAATCGAATTGGCTGCACCCGGTTTCGATAAACAAAACTTCTCTCTTCAGGTTGAAAACGATCAACTGACGATCGAGGCGAAGCATGAAACCAAAAAAGAAGAAACCAACGAGCGCTATACGCGCCGCGAATTCCAGGTGAACGCAATCAAGCGTTCCTTCAAACTGCCTAAAACGGTGAACCAAGATGCCATCAATGCTGTTTATGAAAATGGTATTTTGAATGTAACCATCGGCAAGAAAGAGGAAACGAAACCTGTCGTAAAAACCATCACGATCGGCTAAAATGCTGATTGTCAATAATTTGTTTTCATAAGGTTAGTTAATAGGGTTTTAGGTGTTTTCATGGAGCCGGGGCAGCAATGTCCTGGCTCTTTTTGTTTTCATGCTGCATCTGCTACCTTTGCCTTTTAAATTCCAGATCAATTGTGATCCAAACAGAAGATATTTCCCCCGATCCCGAACTGTGGGCTGCCATGCAGTCTCCCGGTTCCGAGGCATTCCAGGCTGCGTACAAACATTTCCGGCTGCATATAACACGTACGATCGTAGCAGCGGGCGGCTCGCAGGCTGACGGCGCCGTTTTTTACCGGGTCGCATTTATGCACCTGGCCCGGCTCGTTCGGGAGGAAGCGGTAACGGAGGAAAATGTTTCGCCTGGTTATCTGGAAGCGTTGGCAGTTTATCATTTCCAGCAGTGGAGCACTGAACGGCAGTCGGAGCATTCGACAGAAGCGCCTGTGGCGGAAATAAATCCGCAAGGGGAATTTAATCTGCCGGCTTCTGCAGCCATGCGGGATATTCGTATGTCGATATGGGCACGGCGGCAATTTTTCCGGCTTTCCAAAGAGTACCGCTACCGCATACAGGAACTTGCCGACGATGCCTCGCGCCCTTCGGCTGAACGACGGTTCGCTACGGAATCGGACGCCGTTGCGGAAGGTTACGGTTCGGCTTTGACCGCCTATAAAAATCTGCTGAAAGACTACCAGCCTTACTGGATGGAAGTGCTTCCAGCCTGGGCCGTAACCGCGCTGACGGATGCGCACTTCGTACAAGTGTGGGATCGCACGCAACTTTTTGAACAACAACGCAATACGGCTGCCGATGCAGCGCCCAAAACCAATCAGTTCTGGCGCAATGCCTTCGTGGTATTGGGCATCATTACCTTCCTCGCTTTGATTTTGCAATGGTATTTCAGGCCCAAAACAAACGAAGAGGTATACAAGGACAATTATCAGGCGCCCGCAAGTCTGGTTGCTGACTTGGCTAAACGGCAGGCACAAAGTCCGGACAATGATTCGCTCGGACTTCGAACAGAAATCTGCCAACAGGCTTTTGCGGATGCCGACGAGGCGTATCAATCCAAAGATTATCGCATCGCCGCCGCAGCACTCGCAGACGTGCTGGCAGATTCCGTAAACCTGGCCTGTCATTCGGATGCGTATTTTTACCTGGCCATCATTGGACTGGAAATGGACGAGCCCGGACTTACGATCGAATGCCTGTCGAATATCGAAGACCTTGCCCGGTATGGCGAGGACATCTACTGGTATCAGGCACTGGCATTTGTAAAAATGGCAACCCAAAATCCGCTTATGCAGGAAAAAGCCGAGCGGGCGGTCACACGCGTTATCTCCAATACGGAAATTCCGGAGCGCCGCGAACAGGCTGAAAAAATGCTCCGACAACTCAACGATTAAGTGAAATGGACGAACTGATCAGGCAATACTTCCCCGACCTAACAGAAGCACAATACGCTCAATATGAGCAACTTATACCACTCTACACCGAGTGGAACGCTAAAATCAACGTCATTTCAAGACAAGATATCGAAAACCTGACCGAACGGCACGTGCTGCATTCGCTGGCCATCGCACGGCTATTTCAGTTCAAGCCGGGCGCTCAGGTGCTCGACCTGGGTACCGGAGGTGGCTTTCCGGGTATTCCGCTGGCTATCTTTTTTCCGGAAACACAGTTTACCCTCGTAGATGGTACCGGCAAAAAAATCAAAGTGGTACAGGAGGTTGCGGATGCCCTCGGCCTGAAAAATGTAAAAGCCCTGCATAGCCGTGTAGAAGATATCCGGATGAATGCCGGTTTCGATTTCGTGGTGACACGCGCCGTGGCGCCACTCGACAAACTCCTGCAATGGGGACAGCGCCTGCTCAAAAAGAAACATATACACAGTTACCCGAACGGGATCATCGCTTTAAAAGGCGGCGATATCCGTGCCGAAATCAAGGCGCTGCCAGGCAAAGCAGACAATTACACGGAGGTTTTTCCTATCCGCACACAATTTAGGGAACCGTTTTTTGAGGAAAAATTTGTGGTATACGTGCAAGGGTAGAGAAGTGAGAGGGTGAGAGATGTGAGAGAGTGAGAGCCGACTTCGAGTACACCGCTTCGCCCGTGGCTATTTTACCAAAAATACCAGGGGCGAAGCGGTGTACTCGAAGTCGGCTCTCACTCTCTCACATCTCTCACTCTCTCACATCTCTCACCCTCTCACTTCTCTTTCACCGGTCGAACCGTTGCAAATCGTAGCGCTCAATAATTCCGATCAATTTTTCCGCATACGTCCGGTCCGTGGCATACCCCACCGATTTCAGGCCGTAGGCCCATTGCCGGTAATCGCGGCCGTAGCGTTTCAGTTTTTTATACCTGCCGGAAGCCAGCATTTTGCTGTGTTCGCGCCAACTTTCCCAGGGGTTTTGAAATTTTCGGAAAAAATCCTTGTGCGTGTCGTCCGTAAAATTGGTGCAATGCCCTTTGCGGCAGTGTCTGGAAAAGCACTTGATACCGAAGTGGTTGTTGTTTTCCAAAGCCAGTTTGCTGTTGCCCGCGCGGCTTTCAATCAGCCCCTGCGCCAGGCTGATGCTGGCCGGAATGCCGTATTTTTCCATTTCACCGATGGCAATTTTGCCGAAACGCTGAATGTAATCGGAAGACTCGCCGCCACGCATTTCAGAAGCGGCGACCGGAGCAGCCTGGTTCTGGCGACTTCGTTTCGTCAGGGTCGCTTTTTCATTTCCGGAAACGACATCCAGGGAGGTTTCCACGATTTTACCGCGGCCAAAAATGCTGCGGGAGATCAGTCCGCCCCCTTCTTCATCACCAGTAGGAAGAATCAGATAGTACAAGAGCCCTGCAATGGCGCCGAGTTTCAGCAGCGCATTGCGGTTGAACACGCCCATCGAATAGCGGTTGAACTGAAACCTGAATGCGATCCAGGATCGTCGGATCCGCACCCAAACCAGGCGAAGCAAATCGGGCATGGGCATATTCTCCGGCGTTTCCCGGCTGAACGGCGTTAAATGGCTGTTGCTGCGACGCTGCCTTTGCGAGCTACCGGCTTTGCCGCTGTATCCTGGCTGTATGTTATTGGTTTCCGGCTCAGAGTTTCTTTTTGCGAATCCCATACGGAGTGCGGGTAAAAGATGAAATAAAATGGAGGAGTCGTGCCGGGACCTTAAAACCAACTTCCTGTAACCTGTTTTAACTTCCCGTTTGCCCTACAAATGTAAAACAAATAGTTTTTAGTTTACAACACTTTTTGTTTAATTATTTTTTCGCCTTGTTTTATGAGTCAATGAATAGCGCGGGCGAAATGCCTGATTTCGTCATAAAACACCTGATTTTCAAAATAATAGGCATGACAGGCATCCTTATTTTAATGTAGTACGCCCTAACAGGCAGCGTTTGGAGCGTATGCGCCGTTTCGGAATTAAGAAAATGTATTGCGCATATGTTTTGCCAGACTATTACGACTTACTAACTTACATCGGAAATCGCATATGGATTTCGCCCTCAATTTGGATCGCGCCGAACATCAACTGGTCGCCGCCCTCGTTCGTCAGGAACGCTGGGCCCAGCAACATCTCTACGAACATCATTACGGAAAAATGATGGGCGTCTGCATGCGATATGCCGGCTCCAGGGATGAAGCGCTGGATCTGCTTCACGAAGGATTTATCAAGATCTTTCAAAACATCGGCCGTTACAAGCCGGGCACTTCGTTGCCTGCGTGGATCCGCACGATTATCGTCAATACCTGTATCGATTATTACCGGCGCAATACCCGCCGCCGTACGGAAGACATCGATGAGGCGTATCAGTTGTACGACGACGTACCGGATGTGCTGAGCAATCTGACGGAAAAGGAAATCCTTGCGGCTGTTCAGGAATTATCGCCAGCCTACAGGGCGGTTTTCAACCTGTATGTCGTGGAAGGTTACTCCCATAAAGAAATCGGCGACGCGCTGAATATCACGGAAAGTACTTCCCGCAGCAACCTTGTGAAAGCACGGATCAAGTTGCAGGAGTATTTTGCCAACCGAAGCATGGAATTTGAATTCAATCCCGGCGAAAAACCGCAGTGATTTATCTACCTTACTGAAAAAACAGAGGCATATTGCCATGAAAAATACAGCATTCGAAGCACAGATCAAATCATCGCTCGAGCACCTGGAAGCGGATTACGAGCCCGCCTCCTGGGATTTGCTGCGCCAAAAAATGGACCGGATACTGGTGGAGGAAGAGCCCGCACCGGTAAGCGAGGTGGACAAGGCGGTTTTCCATAAATTACAACATGTGGAAATGCCTTACGAACCTGCTACCTGGGACGTACTGGCTGCGCGTATGACGCAAGCCAACAGGTTGCGCCGTCGTATCTGGATCGGAAAAATTGCGGAAGCAGCGATTTTCCTGCTCCTGCTGGCCAATCTGGATGGCTTGTTGCAGATGGGTGATCAGGACCACAGCCGTCCGAAAAACCGCTCCAATAGCAACCGCCCACAGGTGGATGTACCTTCCAAAAACCCTCGCCAGCGCCAGTACGCTTCCGCAACGGGTAGCCAAAATGGTAATGCCGCCCAGTTTGACGAGGCAGGAAACCTGCTTTATACCGAAAACGGACTTCCCGAATTTGCCTCTCTTCCGGGCGATCCTTCCGGTTATGAAAACCCGGACTTTCCCGTTCAGCAACTGCCCGCAGGCAATGATGCCTCTGATGAAGTTAACTGGCACGCACTCGCCTCTTTTGTTGCTTTGGACATGAGAGATGCCCGGGTAGCCCCCAGTGCCGGCGTATTCCGCACACCTTATTTTCCAATCAAACCTTCGCGTTCCAGTAAATTATATGCGGCTACCTTCACCACTTACAACCGCAATTTTATCAAAACCGGAAGCGACAGCCGGGCAGCCAACGGCTATGGCGGCGGTATCGCCGTAGGCTACCGCAACGGTAAATGGGCGGTTGAGGCTGGCCTTGCCTACAACCAGGCGAATTACAGCCCGAAAAAAGAAATCGAGATTTATGCCGGCAACCTCCAGGAAGGTTATGTGGGCACTTATGCCAGCCAGATCGATGCCGATGTATTTTCCGTGCCTGTAAAAGTCACCCGCCGTTTTGCACAAATGGGCCGCACCAGCGTGCATGCCGTGGCAGGTGTTACTGCGAATGTGAGCGTTCAGAAATCCTATCAATATCGGACCGTTTCGTACGGCACCGGCCCTTCTTCGCAGCCCAACCAGGTACAGCCCCACTTGCAACCGCAACTGACGCGCAAGGGCACTGGCCTGCTGGAACAAAACGGCAAACTTGCCGGAAATTTCTACGCTACTGCCGATACGGGTATTCGCATTCAGCAGCCGATCGGAAAACGCTTTGCAGCCTTTGTTGAGCCGGTTTATCACCAGTCACTCGGGAATTCGGGCATTGGACCTAAATCGAATAAAATCAATACCTTTTCGGTAAATGCAGGCGTGGTAGCATCGTTGTAAGCCGCCCTGACTAAATATTAAACAAGAGCCGCCCTGGTTTTCAGGGCGGCTCTTGTTGTTTTGGAGGAATGAGTTGACTCAAATTCCTTTCGACTGCGATGTTCACTTTAAATATGTTTTCAAGACCGCCCTGGCCGCCCCTTGTACGTACCTGCTAACGACAAATTACCAAAGCAATCCGTTATACAGCCAGAAGTTAGCGTGTTTAATTTTTCGTGCCTGACGCTTATAAAGGTTTGATTTTCAACATCTTGCCAAACACTATACACCAAAAACCAAATATCCTCCAGAGGAATTCGCATTAAAAAACAGTCCTGCCATGACGTTAGTCAGGCAGGACTGTTTTTTATGTTTCGACTAGTAGCGGCACACTTTTGAATGCGCCCCTACCCTATTCCTTCTTCTTACTTCGACTGAATCATTTTCTTAGTCGCCTTGTTCGTCGTTGTTTCCAGCGTGTAGTACAGCATACCAACGGTATTCAGCAATGGCGCTTCTACGGTAATCGTATTGTACCCTTTCGCGAATGTTCCGGACTGTGTAAACACCATACGGCCCGTTTCGTCGAAGATGCGAAGCGTTGCTTCGGCGCCTTCCGGCAAATGGAATCCGATGAATGTTTTGTTCACAAATGGGTTCGGCTGGTTTTGATACAGTTCGAAACCTACTCCGGAAATCGTGCTCGTGTTGCCGTTGTTGAAGCGGAATGCTACGTCCAGGCGATTGTTTGCCAGGCTGTATGCTTCTGCTTTCGTAATACGGCTCGACACGCCCAGCATATTCGACAGCATTCCTGCTTTCGAAGCGCGGAAGGTTATGGCAAATTCGTTGTCGCTGCCATTCACCGAAGTAGTCAGTGCGCCTTCAAATACACCGAAGTTACCGGCTTTGATCTCGCCAGAGCCTGCTATGTCCAGTACTTCCAGGTTTTGCAGGTTCATCGTGAACTGGTAACCTTGTACACGTTCAACGCCTTTGAAGTTCACCGTGAAGGTTTCGCCGGCCTTCACAGCGCGGTCGTCCACGTCGAACAACATAGTAGCCGAAGTGCGGTCTTCTACAGAAACAAGGCTGTTCGGAGTAACCGTATTGTTCACGTCACCGATTTTCACACCCACAAAATCCTCATCCATGTGATTGGATGTCAGGTTCTGGATAGCGATGTTCTCGGGGAACTGTGTCTGGAACGGATTGGCTGGGTTCGGGAACGAGAACGCTTCCTCCACGAATCTCCACGAGGTATTGTTCGGAAGTTCGTTGTAGATGCCCAGGATCAGTTTGCGGAATTCCACGATGTCGAACGTCGTGATCGAGCCCGAGCGGTTGGCGTCAGCAGCGATCATTTTGTACGGCGTGTTCAACGGCTCCAGACCCAGGATGTGTTTGGAGATCAGAACCAGGTCATACGTCGTAACACCGTTGAGCGGGTTGTCGTCTTTCGTAGGCGTTACTGTGATATTCGCTCCCAGCGGAAGTGGAGTAAACACATAATTGGCATCAACCAACTGGTTCAACTGAACATTCGGGGTACCCACTACTTCCACCGACACCTGGTCGATACTTTGCAGTGTTTCCGTGGCGAGGTCGCCTGCAATGGTTGCTGCAATCGGGTCTCCACCGCAACCGGGAATATTGTCCTGCATGTCAACATACGCGATGCAGAAGTCGGCGTTGCCTGCCGCGTCCATCAGCCATACCTGTACGGGTACCAGGGTACCGAGGTCATCACAAGTAACGATCACACTTTGCGGCTGGTCGGCCGGGTACACGTTGCCCGGGTTTTCGTCGGCACGAATGACGGCCAAGGTCGGGTTCAGGATACCTGTCGGCGTGCAGTTGTCTTCTCCGTACAGGAAGAAGTCATTTGCCCACAGCGTTGCCATTCCACCTACCATCAGGTTGATGTTCACGTTTGCGCAAGCCACAACTGGTGGTTTGCAGTCGCGGATTTCAAATGTTTTTTCGCAAACGGCTTCGTTGCCGCAACCGTCTTCTGCGATCCATTTGATTTTGTGACGACCGTGTGCCAGTTCAGGCAGTTTCGTGCCCGAAGCATTGCGCCAGATGATTTTCGCACCTGTTGCAGTTTGCTCGATGTCGAAGCGGTAGCGCTGGTTGGCGTTCGACGTGTTGTCGAAGAACCATGGCGTACCACCGTGGTACAGCGGAGTAGTGGCGTTGCCGTACAGAACCTGGCCCAATGGGCGGGTTGCAAGGTCAGCGCTGGAAACTACTGTTTCCATGATGCCGTCGCCGTCCAGGTCCAGGAACAGCAGGTAGCGGAAACGCAGACCGCCGGTTGGCGTGAGGGTGTCGCAGAAGTCGTCAGCCGTAACTGCGATTTCTGTTTCTTTCTCGCACAGGTCGTGCTGCATCGTGCCGTTATCCCACCAGTTCAGACCGTCGTTCCAGTAGCGAACATTGTTCGTGGAGAGGTCGCAAGTGTCGATATCCTGGCAAGCAACCGTCGGAGGAGTCTGGTCGATTACTTTGATGATCTGTCTGTACGTGATGCAGTTTTCGCTCGTAACGTTCACCGTTTTGGATGGAGCCAGACCAGTGGTCGGATTCACTGCATTGCGGGTGATTGCCGTGCAAGGATTGTCGGGCAGGTACGTGCACCAGTTGATGATCGTCCAGGTACGTTCGATTTTGTAGCAGGCATCCGGTACAACCGTGAATACCACGTCGTTGTA
>JAKQJD010000573.1 GCA_029561355.1 Bacteroidota bacterium
CCGCTTCGCTCGTCGGAAGGTGCGGAGATGGGGAAAGTGATTTGGGCGAAGAGGGCAGCCCGGCTGATCAACAGCGTAAAACCCAGGAGGACACGGGTCAATTGTTTCATGAAAGTGAATTTTGCGCCGTGAAAATAGGGATACAAAGATTTTCAAGTTCAGTTTTCCACAGATATTCCGTCTTTGGGCCACATAAATAATCAATAATCTAAGCACCTAGGAAATCGGAAATAGATTCCCAGAGCCCTTTTTTATTATTTTTTAATTGCATTTTTGAAATTAAGTCTTTCTCGATTTCTTTTAATCGTGCCAAATCTTCAGGGTCGAAAAAATGAAGTGTAGTCGTGGCTTCTTGATTCGACAAGGAAATGCCATTAAGATTCGAATGGTCTATAATTCGCTTAAAAATCGCTTCTTCAGAATTTGATGAAAGGACTTCAAACTCAATTTGGTTTTCGAAAATCTTAGTGTCTTGCATTAGTTCTGTTTTTAAAACGATTTCTTTCTGAAATTATATCATAAATACCGTCTGCTACTCCTTCGAGAATAGCAATTTCGTATTTTGATTTAAATGCATTTTTTTTATCACTGTCAACGCAGATGAAGCCCCTGCAATCGGAGTTAGGTTGCCTAATATTTAGTAATGGAACAATTGGATGAACAAGCTCACTTTCATATGGTAGAATGCCTCCTTCATATGAAGGCCTGCTTGTTGACTCGTAATTAGATGTGCTCTTAACAAAATTGTTTAGATAGTATTTTTCTCGACTACCTTCAATCACCCTATTAAACGCATATATAAATGCAGTATTTCCAATCAAAGTATGTTTAATCCGTTCATACTCTTTTGTATCTCTCTTTTTATGCTCAACATTTCTAGCAAGATTGAACATAACCGTTTTTTCATGTACCTTACTATCTGCGACAGGTACCTTAATTGATACACAGCAATTGCTATTGGTTGTAGTATCAAAAATTTTTTTTAAGGTGCTGCAAAATGAAAGCATTGTTTTCATAAATTCTTCATCTTGATGCCCGGGCGTTTTTCGATATAAATGAGTTTGAGCAAAACTATCTGTTAGAAGGATGATTGCTTCTCCATAGTTGGAGTTCAAATAAATCTCGTGATAGTACTTCATTCCATTTCTTATAAAAATAAGTACGAAACGAAATACAAAAAAAACTCCTAAGGCTATTACCGCAGATTTGACAGAGTCTTCAATTTCTAAGCCAAAAAAATTTTTTCCAATTTGCAATAAACCTAAAATAGCACCTACGCTACCAATAAGCCAACTCCAAAATTTTAGCGCTAAAGTTTGTTTGATTGAAATTTTAACTAGGTCCCAAATTTTTCCATAATTAAATGTATCGAAGGCTGTCATGCTATAATTGATTATTGATGTTTAGAGAAATAAAGAATTTCTCTGATATAAATACATTTCTAAATTCGTTGGATTTTCATATCCTTAATAAACAAGACATGGTGGTCTCAATTCTTACGAAAATCTTCTTGGATCCTAACGCAATAAAAGAAATGGCTAAGGTAGCCTAAGTTGTAAATTATACAACATTATAGGTAGTTTTTTGTGCCAAAAGTCATTTAAACTCCTGTACTCATGATGAAATTGCACTGATTTTAATAGTGCTAGCGTTCGTCACCAGATTTTTCATTGGATGTTTCCTTCTTCTCTTTCATCCGTCCCGCCTCTTTCAGCGCCTGGTGTATCATCCATTCCAGTTGGCCGTTCACGCTGCGAAACTCGTCGGCAGCCCATTTCTCGAGGGCAGCGTAGGTGGCCTCGTCGATGCGGAGTACGAAAGATTTTTTTGCAGACATGCGATAGAAATGTGAGAAGTGAGAAGTGAGAAGTGAGAGGGTGAGAGCCGGCTTCGATTTCACCTGACTACTTTTGGCATCCTTTTATTGGAATGCACAAGTAATCAGGTGTAATCGAAGTCGGCTCTCACTTTCTCACCTCTCACCCTCTCACCTCTAATTAATGGTGTAGGGTGCCCGTGTTTACGATTGGTTGTGCGTTGCGGTCGCCGCAAAGAACGACCAGCAGGTTGCTGACCATGGCGGCTTTTTTCTCTTCGTCGAGTTCGACGATTTTTTTGTGCGAAAGTTGTTCGAGGGCCATTTCGACCATACCGACGGCGCCTTCCACGATTTTGGCGCGGGCGGCCACGATAGCGGTGGCTTGCTGGCGCTGTAGCATGGCGCCCGCAATTTCAGTTGCGTAGGCCAGGTTGTTGATACGCGCCTCGATAACTTCGATGCCGGCGATTTGCAGGCGTTCGGTGATCTCGTGGGCCAGTTGGTGGTTCACCTCGTCGGATGACGTACGCAGGGAAACGGTGGCGGTTTCGTCTTCCAGATTGTCGTAACTGTACAGGCCGGCCAGTTTGCGCACAGCGGCTTCACTCTGTATTTTGATGAAATCTGGGTAGTTCTCCACATCGAACGTCGCTTTGAACGTATCGCGGACGCGGTACATGACCACGGCGCCGATCATGATCGGATTGCCTTGTTTGTCGTTCACTTTGATCATCGGAACGTCGAGGGTAACAGCGCGCAGCGAGATTTTTTTCTTCGAGAAAAAAGGGTTGGCGTAAAAAAATCCGCTTTCCCGGATGGTTCCGATGTAGTTTCCGAAGAGGTTGAGTACCCGGCTGTTATTGGGTTCGATGGCCAGGAAGCCCGGGGCAATAATCAACAGGTCGACCAAAATGAGAATGACACCGGCAGCGAACAATTTCATTACAAACAGCGCGATGCCTGCTGCCAGCAGCAAAAAGACGACCCCTAACATGGCCCAGCCTGAAGTTGGTTTTATAATTTTTTCCATTGTTTTGTGTTGATTTTAGTTTGATATCATTTTGATAGCAAATGTATGTGCATCCGGCTATGTTTGTCAAGGGTTTGGGGCTTGAATTTTCATTTTAAACGACGAATGGGAGCGGCGGTGCGACGAACCGTCGATTTGATGCACCGCATTTGTGGGCAATTCTACCAGCGTAGAGTAATATTAACCACAAGGGCACGAGGGCACTACGCATAGTGTCCTCGTGCCCTTGTGGTTAATATTACTCTACGCTGGTTTCGAAAATCCGCATCAATCCGCCTGATCCGCAAAATCCGAGTTCCCATCTCAAACAAAAAATCCCGAATGCTTCACAAAGGAAACATTCGGGACCGGTTATATAGAAGGACTAAGCCTCCGCAATTTATTGCTCTTGCTCTTTCGCGCAGGATTTGCCTGCGGTTTTGCCGGCGCAGCATGCTTTTCCGGTGGTAGCAGCCGAGCAGGATTTTTTCGTCATGTCTGCTTTGTCGGAAGCGGTAGCAGTTTTAGGCGCTACGTTTACGAATGCGTTGGCAGTTTCGTCGTACTGAACGCTTACGAAACGTACGTTGCCTTGTGCATCAGCCTCTTTGCGAACATAAGAAACAGTACCGTCGTCAGCCATACGTTTTTCGATGCTGGCATCGGAAGAAGCGGCTTTGGACATTTTGCTGGCGCATGCGGTTTTACCGGCGCAGCAAGACTGTGCATTGGCGCTCGCCATTCCCAGCGCAAAAATGAAGGCGAAGAAAAAGATTGCTTTTTTCATGAGTCAATCTGACAATTTTGAAAAGTTAAGAAATACTTGGTGTTTCACGAAGCCTGCAAATGATTGCAAAACCCTGCACAGGCTTTATTGCGACTTCAAAAGTAAACATATTTTTCCCGTAGTTGCCTGTTTCAGAAAACCTTAACAAGCAGCCGCCTATTTACCTGCCAGCAGTGCCCGGTACTTGTCGGGTTCGTTCAGCAATTTGACGGCATCCTTGATTTCCGGATCGTTCACGAGGTTCTTGCGCACCCTGCCGCGCTGGAAATAGTAGCGGCCTACGATGTCCTGCTCGATTTCGTGCAGAATGCGGTCGCGATTTTTTACCAGTTCTCCTTTTTTCTCTGCTTTGATCTTGCTTTCCAATTGCGTGATTTCAGTGCCCAGCGCCAGGTTTTCATTCAGGGAAATATCGCGGAGTTCTTTCAGTTTTTTCTCCGTAGCGGTTTGGTAGTCGAAATTTTTACCCTGCACGTATTGTGCGAACCCGTCGAAATCCGTGAATTCGAATACTTCGATGGAGTCGATGTTAGCATGTTTCTGTGTAAAATCGGTCACGTAATCGAAAATGACGTTTTGCTCCAGCAAGGCTTTTACGATACCGGCAGCCGTGTCGTGCGGTAATACTACGTCCGGTTTGATGCCGCCGCCGTCGAGCACGATGCGGCCGTTGCGGGTTTTGAACTGGGCGCGTTCGGATTCGGGAATGTCTACCGGAGCACCGTTTTTGTAGCGTACCGACTGAATGCAGCGACCCGACGGGACGTAGTATTTGGCGGTGGTGAGTTTGATGCGTGCGTTGTAGCCGAGTTCTTTGGTGTTTTGTACCAGGCCCTTGCCGTAACTGCGCTGACCCATGATGATGCCGCGGTCGAGATCCTGCAAAGCGCCGGAAGTGACCTCACTGGCGGAAGCGCTGTGGCTGTCCATCAGTACCACGAGCGGAATGTCTTTATCTACCGGTGCGTGCTGGGTTTTCAGGCTGATGTCCCATTCCGGTACTTTCCCTTTGGTGCTGGCGACGAACTCGCCTTTGGGCACGAACACGTTTACCAGGTTGATGGCTTCGTTGAGCAGACCGCCGCCATTGCCGCGTAGGTCGAGGATCACGCCTTTCAGGTTCGGGTTTTTTTCTTTCAGCGTACGCAGCGCGTTGCCCACGTTTTCGCCGGCATCCTGCGAGAAGGTGGTCAGGTTGATGTAACCCACGCCATCGGCCACGAGGCCGGAGTGCGGTACGTTGGGAATGATCACTTCGCCGCGTTCGAGCGTGATGTTCAGGTCCTTCTTTTCGCCGGCGCGGCGCACTACCAGTTGCGATTTGGTGCCCGGGAAGCCGCGCAGGAAATCGAGTACCTGGTTTTCGGTTTTGCCCTTGGCGTTCTGGCCGTCGATAGCAATGAACGAATCGCCCACTTTCAGGCCCGCCTTGTGCGCAGGGCTGTTTTCATAAATTTCTGTGATCACGACATAGTCGCCGATGCGTTTGCCCTGGGCGCCCACACCATTGTACGTGCCGTCTACCTGAATGCGGTAGCCCTCGATATCCGTTTCGGAAATGTAGTTGGTAAACGGATCGAGCCCTTCGAGCATGGCGTCGAGGCCCTGCCGCATAAGTTTGTTGGGGTCGAGTTCGTCCACATAGGAGTGGTTCACTTCGCGGTAGGCATTGGCGAAGATTTCCATGTTTTTGGCAATGTCGAAGTATTTGCCCTGGGCAGATACAACGCCTGCCAGCAGGAAAAAGACCGGGAGAAATTTGAGTTTGCGAATCATGCTTATTTGTTGAGTAGAAGGGAATTTAACCACAAAGGACACAAAGGTTTTGCACAAGGTGCACGAGTTTGTCGCGCCTTGAGATAAAATCCTCACTGCGTTAAAAAATCTTTCAGTGTTTGCAGTAATTCATTCGGTTTGTCGGCGTGCACCCAGTGTCCCGCGCCTTCGATCGTAACGACCCGGGCTTTCGGGAACAGGGAATGTATCAACGGAATATCCTTGTCTTTGATATAATCGGAGCGGCTTCCGCGAATAAAAAGTGCCGGTTTATCATAAGGTTCTCCGGTTACTCCGGCCAGGATATCGCTGTAATGCGTCCAAAGTACCGGCAGGTTTATTTTCCAGGTAAAACGGCCGTCGTCTTCGCGGGTTACATTTTTTAACAGGAATTGTCGTGTGCCGGTGTCGGGAATCCTGTCTGTAAGATAGGCTTCGATGTCTTTCCGGCTGGTCATTTTCGACAAATCCAGGTCCAGCAAGGCGCGAAAAATCGAAGAATGGTTGTCTTCGGCTTTGCCGGGTTCCATATCTACTACCACCAGGCGGTCTACCATTTCCGGGTGCGTCAGTGCCAGTTGCATCGCCACCTTGCCGCCCATGCTGTGCCCGATGACCGCAGCGGAAAACATCCAGTGTTTTTCCAGAAACTGACGGATGTCTTCCGCCATTTCCGGGTATGAATGTTTGTCTGCATGCGGCGAACGGCCATGGTTGCGCAGGTCGGGCGTAACGACCAGAAACTGATCGGACAGACCTTTGGCAATTGTTTGCCAGTTGTCGGAAAAGCCGAACAGGCCGTGCAGGATCAGGACCGGACTGCCTTGTCCGAATTCGCGGTAAAAGAGTTCCATTTTTTCTTCGAATGCCGGAATGACCGGTTTTTAACACCTTTAAATTATGTATGTTTGCCTGATGGCAAACGTTCGGTTATCATTAAGTTTTGGTTACCCGCTTTTGAACGGCCAGAGCATGTTGAGTTTTTCGTTTGCAATCCGGCAATGAAAATCAACATGCTCGTAAAGGATCAATCGGATGGCTCTCCGGCGCACCGCTGGTTTTCAATATTTCCTTTCTAAGGAAATGTCAACCGGCAAAACAATTTTTTTAAAAATAAAAGACAAAATGTTTTTTAAATACAAACACTTTGTTTATTTTTGTCCCAGTTTTTAACCATGTATTACCTAAACAGCACGCACCAACCATGGCAGACGAAAAAGAAAATAAACTTAAAACCCTCCAGTCTACAATAGACCGCCTCGACAAAACGTACGGCAAAGGTACGATTATGCGTCTGGGCGACAAGCAGGCCGTTGAAGTCGAGGTAATTCCTACCGGCTCCCTTGGTCTGGATATCGCTCTTGGCTGTTACGGGCTTCCCAAAGGCCGTATTATTGAAATATACGGCCCGGAATCTTCCGGTAAAACCACGCTCGCTATCCATGCGGTGGCAGAGTGCCAGAAACGCGGCGGTATCGCTGCAATCATCGACGCCGAACACGCTTTCGACCGTTTTTATGCAGAAGCGCTGGGTGTCGATGTCAACAACCTCCTCATCAGCCAGCCCGACAACGGCGAACAGGCACTGGAAATCGCCGAAAACCTGATTCGTTCCGGCGCAGTCGACATCCTCGTGATCGACTCTGTGGCGGCACTCGTACCGCGGTCGGAGATCGAAGGTGAAATGGGCGACTCCAAAATGGGTCTCCAGGCGCGCCTGATGAGCCAGGCTATGCGTAAAATGACCGCCAACATCGGCCGTACCGGCTGCTGCTGTATTTTTATCAACCAGTTGCGTGAAAAAATCGGTGTGATGTTCGGTAACCCCGAAACCACTACCGGTGGTAACGCCCTCAAATTCTACGCTTCGGTTCGCCTCGACATTCGTAAAAGCGGCGCCGCTATCAAGGATAAAGATGGCAACCTCGTGGGCAACCAGGTAAAGGTAAAAGTGGTGAAAAATAAACTCGCGCCGCCATTCCGGATTGCGTCTTTCGATATCGTATTCGGTGAAGGCATTTCCAAAACGGGCGAGATCATCGACCTGGGCTCCGATATGGACATCGTTCAGAAAAGTGGCGCCTGGTACAGTTACAACGGCGTGAAAATTGCGCAGGGCCGCGATGCAGCGAAAAACTTCCTGCACGACAACCCGGAAATGGCGCTGGAAATTGAACAAAAAATCAAGGAACGGGTCGCTTCCGGTTCGCTCAAACCCGCCACAGCAGCAGCCAAAGTGGCCGCGCTGGACGACGGTGAAGAAGATGATTTTTAAGCATCTAAATTGATAGTGCAAAACCCCGGATCGAAGGATTTTTCCTCCATCCGGGGTTTTGTTTTTAGCGCGGCTTATCTTCGCTCCCTGAAACACTACGAAACACGCAATGAAATCCCCGCTTTGGCAGTTCTCTCCCGTCGACGTTCCACTCGTCGATCAGTTGCAGGCCGATTTAAAAATCGACCGCATTTTTTGCACGTTGCTGGCACAACGCGGAATTGACGGTCTGGATATGGCCAAACAATTCTTTCGCCCCACATGGGAGCATCTGCACGATCCTTTTTTAATGAAAGATATGGATCTGGCTGTGCAGCGGCTCGACCAGGCCGTAAAAAGTGGAGAACGTATTCTGCTTTATGGCGATTACGATGTAGACGGTACTACCAGCGTGGCGATGATGTATCGCTTTATTTCCCGTTTTTATAAAAACCTCGATTATTACCTGCCCGACAGGGACAAGGAAGGTTATGGCGTAAGCCTGGCAGGGGTGGAATATGCCCGTGAAAACAAATGCGGACTTGTCATCGCTATGGATTGCGGCATCAAAGCGCATGCGGCCGTTGCACTGGCCAAATCCTACGGGATCGATTTTATCATTTGCGATCACCATGTGCCGGAAGGCGGTCTTCCCGAAGCGGTAGCCAACCTCGATCCGAAGCGCACGGACTGTCCTTATCCATACAAGGAATTGAGTGGCTGCGGTATTTCCTTCAAACTCGCCCAGGCATTTGCCTTGTACCACGACATGCCAGCCGAAGAACTGAATGAATTGCTCGATCTGGTGGCGGTCAGCATTGCCTGCGATATCGTGCCCATGACCGGCGAGAACCGTGTGCTGGCACATTTGGGCCTGCAATGCCTGCACCACTCGCCCAGCATCGGACTGTGGGCGCTCATGCAACGCACCAACCGGCCTGTGCCGCTGAACATCAACGACCTGGTTTTTGCCGTAGGGCCGCTCATCAATGCTGCCGGCCGACTGGGCGATGCACGCGACGCGGTTCGTTTGATGCTTTCAGCTGACCGCCACAGCGCCCTGGATTATGCCGGAAAACTGGTGCACAAGAACAAAGAGCGTCGCACAGTCGACCACCTGATGGCCGGCGAAGCCACGGGCCGCATACTGGCGCAACCGGGTCTGGAAACAAATAAAAGCATCGTACTCTTCAGTTCGGAATGGCACAAAGGTATTATCGGCATTGCCGCCAGCCGTATGGCCGAACGGTTTCACCGGCCGGCCGTTATTCTGACCGAAAGCAACGGCCGCGCAGTGGGTTCCGCCCGCTCCGTGCCGGGTTTTGATTTATATGCTGCCCTGCAATCCTGCGAAGATTTGTTTTATTCCTACGGCGGCCATGCCCACGCCGCAGGCATGCAAATGCCGCTGGAAAACGTGGATGCATTTGTCGAACGTTTCGAAAACGTGGTGCAGCAACAACTTACCGTGGAGGCGGAGCAGCCGATCCTGGAAATTTGCAGCGAGCTTCAACTGGAAGACATCACCCCGAATTTCTGGAAAATGCTCAAACGGTTCGAGCCTTTCGGACCGCACAACAGAAATCCCATCTTTTGTGCCACCAACGTAATGGATACCGGGCATAGTCGGCTACTGGACAATAACCACGTCCGGTTTTCCCTGAAAAGCCTCAACGGCAAGTCTGTTTTCGGCGGCATCGGCTTCGATCTGGGTGAAACATTTCAAGCGATCAGGGACCAGCCTTTCGACATTGCTTTCAATATTCGGGAGGAGTACTGGCGCGGGGAAAGAGGTATTTCCCTGCAAATCAAAGGCCTCCGGACAAAAAGTTGAAACCCCTGTTTTTTGAGTGGAAAAATATTATTGCACAGGATGGTTTTCAATTGCAGAATAATTGTTGGCAAAATGACCTGTTCTCCTTCCCGATTCTTTTGATTTTCAAATGTGTTAATTTCTGCAAAAACCATGCATTTGCATGATTTTTCGTAAAAAAATGCTACATTTGCACCATTGATAGCGCGTTTACTAACCACAAATGCAGCTCTTGCCCTTCTCTTTGTGCTTTATTGTTGCAATGCCGACCCTGATCGGCAAATGGAGAAGACGCCTTCGTTTAGAAGTCAAATCCCAATATTATTTGGTTTGTCAAACCAGTGTTGCTGCCCTAACTGCAATCAAATCCGATTCCTTCGCGTACCATTTTTCTGCCGGTACGGACGCATACGCGTTCGCACGGCGGATCGGTCTTTTTCCGGCAGGATGGCGCTCGCGAATAACCTGTTCACGCGTTCACTTTCATTCATTCATTATACCAGATTTTTAAGATGTCTCTCACTCGTTTCAACGCCCTCCAGACTATGGAGACCCGTGTAGATCCTTTCCCCGTGGAGTTCGGCGAAGGCCCTGCAGAAAAAATCGCTTCCTACTTTGGAGAAAACGTCTTCACTGACGAGGCCATGAAAAAGTTCTTGCCTGAGAATGCTTACCTCAGTGTCAAAGCGGCCGTTCAAAGCGGACAAAAACTGACGCGCGAGGTAGCCGACGACGTGGCAACGGGTATGAAAAAATGGTCGGAAGAAAAAGGCTGCACCCACTTTGCGCACTGGTTCCAGCCGCTTACCGGCAAAACTGCCGAGAAGCACGACTCGTTCTTTAACCTGACCCACGACGGGTTGGTGATTGAAGAGTTCTCGGGTTCTGCACTCGTTCAGCAGGAGCCGGACGGTTCCTCGTTCCCCTCCGGCGGTATGCGCAGCACGTTCGAAGCCCGCGGTTATACCGTTTGGGATCCGAGCAGCCCGGCATTTATCATGGAAGTCGGCGACGGCAAAACGCTGTGTATCCCGACAATTTTTGTCACCTACGGTGGCGAAGCACAGGACTACAAACTGCCGCTGCTCCGTTCGCAGGCATTTCTGGACAAGTCTGCCGTTCCGGTGGCGCAGTTGTTCGATTCTAATATCAATAAAATTACCGCTACCCTGGGCTGGGAGCAGGAGTATTTCGTAGTGGACGACGCTTTGTTCAGCGCCCGCCCCGACCTGGTCATGACCGGCCGCACCCTGCTTGGCCGTCCCGCTGCCAAGCACCAGCAGCTGGAAGACCACTATTTCGGTTCCATTCCGGAACGCGTGTACGCATTTATGCGCGATCTGGAAACGGAAAGCCACAAACTCGGTATTCCGGTTCGTACGCGCCACAACGAGGTGGCGCCTGCACAGTACGAAGTAGCGCCAATGTTTGAAGAAATCAACGTTGCTGTCGACCACAACCAATTGCTGATGGACCTGATGGAACGTGTAGCGCGCCGCCACAAACTGCGCGTGCTGTTGCACGAAAAACCATTCGCAGGCATCAACGGTTCGGGAAAGCACAACAACTGGAGCATGGGCACCAACACAGGCGTCAACCTCCTGTCGCCGGGTAAAAACCCCAGCACCAACCTCCGCTTCCTTACCTTCTTCGTGAATACGATCGCGGCGGTACATAAATATGCCGACATCCTGCGCTCTACCATCGCCCATGCAGGCAACGACCACCGTTTGGGCGCTAATGAAGCACCGCCTGCCATCATTTCCGTGTTTATCGGCGATGCCATGACGAAACTGCTCGACCAGTTGGTAAGAGACAGAAAAGCGGACGGACAGGAAGTAAAACGCGCCATCGACCTGATTTCGAAACTGCCGAACCTCGAAATGGATAACACCGACCGCAACCGGACTTCTCCGTTTGCCTTCACCGGTAACAAATTCGAGATACGTGCTGTAGGCAGCAGCCAGAACTGCGCTGCCCCGATGGCTGCCATGAATGCGATGATGGGCCTGCAACTGGTGGAGTTCAAAGCCGAACTCGACAAACTGACCGCCAAGGGCGCGAAACAAGACGAGGCCATCCTGACCGTTCTGAAAAGCTACATCCGCAAATCGAAAGCGGTCTGTTTCGAAGGAAATAACTACTCCGACGAATGGAAAGAAGAAGCGGCCAAACGTGGCCTTAACAACTTCGCCACTACACCGGAAGCGCTGGATGTGCTGTCGAAAAAACTCGCACAGGACCTCTATGGTAAATCCGGTGTGATGAGCAAAGTCGAACTGGACGCTTACCACAATGTACAGTTGCACACCTACTGCACCAAACTGAGCATCGAAGCCAAAGCGCTGGAAGATATCGTGCATTCCATGGTGATGCCGGCCGCCATTCGTTACCAGACGGAACTGGCGACCAACATCGCTGCAATGCGCGCTATCGACATGGACGATTCACTTGGATACCAGAAGGATACGCTGAAACGTGTTGTAAGCAACATCGGCGATATTCGAGAAGGACTGAACGAACTCCACAAAGCGCTGGAAAAACTGCACGAAGCAAGCGATGTACGGGAAGAGGCCGGAATCCTCTGCCACGAAGCGAAACCGCAGATGGACAAGATCCGCGATGCAGTAGACGATATGGAAACACTCGTAGACGACCAGTACTGGCCGCTGGTGAAATACCACGAACTGCTGTTCGTACGCTAAGAGGATTAAATTTGATGAATTTATATGAAGAGTCGTTCCGGTTTCGGGGCGGCTCTTTCTTTTGCAACGCGGATTACGCGGACTGTTAGCGGATTTACGCGGATTTGATTTGGAGTAATGGACAAATCCTTCTTTACCGCAAATCAAATCCGCGTAAATCCGCTAATGATCTGCGTAATCCGCGTTGCTCAGCCGGTAAATCCAATTTTTCCGTGCGTTCCGTCGCAGTACGGTTTGTTTTGCGATCCGCCGCAGCGGCAAAATGCCGTCACTTTGTATTTGACGGTTTCGTTTCCTTCCGCATCTTTCACTTTGATATTTCCATATACCATCAACGGGCCATTGGGCGAGACTTCCACGATGGTTTCCACGTCTACGGTTTCCGGGAGTGCTTCCGGCGCACTGTTTTTATAAAAACTGAGCGCACCGGAAGGGCACTTTTCCACCTGCGCGATAATCGCTTCGCTATCAGTGCCTTCCATATCGATCCAGGGACGTTTTTTGGGATTGAATACATTGGTTAGCCCGCGCCAGCAAAGCGTGGAGTGAATGCAGGAATCGGGTTTCCAAACGACGGTGATATCTCCGTTCGAATATTTTTTTTCCATATACAAGAGAGAAGTTTAAAATAACAGCCTGACAAAAATAAACCAATAAACCATCAACTCATAAACCTTCAAAAAACATCTCCCATCGCGAAATCCGCTTTCCGTTCCGTCCAGCGGCCGCGAGTAAAATCGGGGAAGGCCTGCGGAGTACTGCCCGTGGCAATGCTGGCTTCCGAAAGGGGTGTAATAGCGAGCCAGGTAGCGGCGTCGTACACGTCGATTTGCGGAGCGATGTTCTGTTTAGCGCTTTCCACGAAATGATGGAACACGAAAAAATCCATACCACCGTGACCGGCCGCTTTGGCATCGGCGCCGTATTTTTTCCACAGCGGATGGTCGTATCGCTCGAGCCACGATTGTGCTTCTTCCCATTTGTGAGCGGCCGTTTTGCCTTCCAGGAGCAGGCTTTTATTCACGTCCATCCAGATACCCTGTGTGCCTTGCACCCGGAAGCCCAGCGAATAGGGGCGCGGTAGTCCGGTATCGTGCGACAACAGAATGGTTTCGCCGTTGGAAGTTTTCAAAACGCTGGTTACCACGTCGCCAAGGTTGAATCCCACTTTAGCATTCGGATGATCAGCGCCGCCTTTCGGGTGGTTGACGATGTAATTGTGCAGGCCGCGCGCTTTGGTGGCTGTGGAGGTCAGAAACAAAAACCGGTTGCCGCGATTGATATTGGTCATCATCGCAACTGGGCCGACACCGTGTGTGGGATACAGGTCACCATTGCGGTAGACCGAATGCTTTGTGCGCCAGCGGGCTTCCGAAAAAGCATTTGCACCGAATTCCACGCCGGAATCGTACGGCGATTGTCCGTCGTTGAACTTCACGCCCCGTAAATCGTGCTGGTATCCGCCTTCCAGGTGCATCAGTTCGCCGAACAAGCCTTCGCGCACCATTTGAAGCACGGCCATCACGTCGCGTCGGTAGCATACGTTTTCCATAAACATCAGGTGTGAGCCGGTGGCTTCGTGCGTATTCACCAGTTGCCAGCACTCGTCGAGGGAAAACCCGCCGCTCACTTCGGAGCCCACGTATTTTCCGGCCTGCATAGCGGCTACGCATTGCTGCGTGTGCCATTCCCAGGGAGAGGCGATGATGACGGCGTCGATGTTTTTATCTTCCAGCAAATTCAGGTAATCGCGGTCGCCGTTGCCGTACACGTCCGGTTTTTTGCGGCCTTTTTCCGCAATCATTTTGAGGGTATCCGCAATCATACGCGGATCCGGATCGGCGATGGCCGCTACCTCGCAGTCTTCGCGCAGCAAGGCCTCTTCCACATGGTTTTGTCCACGCAGCCCGGTTCCGATAAACCCGATCCGGAGTTTGGTTTTTGGTTTTTCCGGTAAAATACCAGGCGATGCAATGGCGTGGCTGTCAGCGTTTTCAGCAGATAAAATGGTGGGAGCGGCCAGTGCGGCGCCTGCCAGTGCGGTTTTTTGAAGAAAAGAGCGGCGATCGAGTTGGTGTGGCATGTGCGGGACGTTTTGTTGTGACAGCAGCAAACTTATGTCGTGTTGCGCAATGAACGGGTAAATATTAATGGCGTTTTTTGCGCGTACTTGACACGCCATGCTTTACTTTTGAAACCCGTCACGTACAAAACCATATATGTCCGACATCCTTTTCACACACTCCTATTTTTACAAATTCGATCGTAAACAATGGGAAACACAGCAGCCTTACCCGCCTTACGGTACCATATACGCTGCGGCGCTGATGCGTTCCGTTGGTTTTGAAGTAGGATTGTTTGACGTGGCGCTGAAAGATTCGCCGGCCGAACTGGAATCGGTTTTAGAACGCGAACGGCCTCGTTACCTGGTTGTCTACGACGACGGATTCAATTACCTGACCAAAATGTGCCTCACGCGGATGCGGGAAGCCGCATTTGAAATGGCAAAAACGGGCAGGCAGTTTGGCTGCAAGGTGATCGTGAGCAGCAGCGACAGTACCGATCATTTTGCACAATACCTGGCCGAAGGCGCCGACTTCGTGATATTGGGAGAAGGAGAACTGACCCTTCGTGAACTGATATCAAATCTGGAAGCGGGTGCGCAGGATTTTTCGGCAATTGCCGGACTTACTTACCGGTCCGCAGAAACCAACGAAATCGTCAGAACTGCCCCGCGACCGGTTTTGCACAACCTCGACGATTTGCCCGACCCTGCCTGGGATCTCGTCGATATGGAAGCCTATCGCAAGGTATGGATGCAGGCGCATGGAACGTTTTCGCTCAACCTGGCCACTACCCGCGGCTGTCCGTATAAATGCAACTGGTGCGCCAAACCGATTTATGGCAATCGCTACAATTCGCGCAGCCCGGAGCGGGTGGCGGGTGAAATCGAAATGTTGATCCGCCAGTTTGGCGTCCGCCATTTCTGGATGGCCGATGATATCTTCGGACTCAAACCTGGCTGGGTGCAACGCTTTCGCGACCTGATAAAAGCCAAAAACCTGCAATTCGATTACAAAATTCAAAGCCGGGTAGATTTGCTGCTCCAGGAGGATACCATCGATGCGCTGGCCGCTTCCGGGCTTCGCCAGGTGTGGGTAGGCGCTGAAAGCGGCAGCCAGAAAATACTGGATGCCATGGACAAGGGAACCAAAGTGGAAGAAATTGCGGAAGCCACCCGGTTGCTGAAAAGCAAAGGTATTGAAGTGTGTTTTTTTCTGCAGTTCGGTTACCTGGGCGAAACAAAAGAGGATATTGTTGCTACACAGGCAATGGTGAAAAAATTGCAGCCGCACGACATCGGGATTTCCGTTTCTTATCCGTTGCCCGGAACAAAATTTTACGAAAAGGTGAAGTCGATGCTCGGTGATAAACAAAACTGGGAAGTATCGGACGACCTGGCCATGATGTACCCGGCCACTTTTGCACCGGCGTATTACCGGCGGCTGCACCGGCTGGTACACAAACAATTCCGGCTGCAACAAGGTAAAACCGAGTGGTCGCGGTTATTCAAGGGGCAAAAAGCCAACCTGCGCCGCGCTATCCGTACGTTTTACTATGCGCCGGCGGCACTACTGGATAAATGGCGTTTGAATCAACTTGAACAACAACCTGCCACTTCCTATGTCCGGTGAACAAAAATCGTCCCGGGCATTCGATGCCGTTGCGGCTGATTACGACCTGAGTTTTTCCGATACGGCCATTGGTCTGGCGCAGCGGAACCGCGTCTGGTATTTTCTTGGACGGTTACTTCATGACCGGAAAATATCGACTGTACTGGAATGCAATTGCGGTACCGGAGTAGACGCCCGGTGGCTGGCCTCACAAGGCCTGAAAGTAACCGCTACCGACGCATCACCGGAGATGGTATCTATTACGCGCACAAGAACAGAAGGGCTGGACGTTCAAACGGCCGTGTGCACTTTGCAGGGAATTCACCGTGACGTCGTGGTGTCACATTCGGCGCCGTATGATCTGTTGTTTTCAGATTTCGGCGGATTGAATTGCCTTTCTCCAGGCGAAATAAGGCAATGGAACAATGATCTGCGTTCTGTTATGGCACCGGATGCGGGGCTTGCACTGGTAGTGATGAGCCGTTTTTCTTGGTGGGAAACCCTGTATTTTTTATTGAAACGGAAACCTAAAACCGCATTTCGCAGGTGGAGCCGGAAGGCCGTACATGCCCGGCTCGACGCACACACGACGATTCCGACCTGGTATTACGGCCCGCGTGAATTGTCGGCATTGCTGCCCGATTTCCAGGTGAAAAAATGTTACCCGATCGGGTTCTGGCTACCGCCCTCGTACCTCGATCCGTTTTTTCAGCACAAGAAGGCTTGGTTGCACGTTTTGAAATGGCTGGAAAAAAAATCGGCAACCGGGTTGTTAGCGCCGGCTGCCGATCATTATTTTTTATGGCTGGAAAGAAAATCAGCGAAGCAGGCTGAATAATGGATTGCCCAGCCAGGCCACATCGGCTTTCACCAATGCATCCAGGGTCTGGTTGGCTTTGCCGGAAAACTTGCGGATATCGCGTATCACGGCGCAAAAACTTTCCGATTCGGGGCAGTTGTTTTCCACGCCCGCTATTTCGTCGAGCACTTTCAGCATGGGTTCCAGTTCGCGCTTTTTACGGTTGAGGATGATCTGGCGGACGACTACCCACATGTCTTTTTCAGCATAAAAATACTCTTTGCGCTCGCCTGTGCGCAGTTGTTTGTGCACGAGCCCCCAATCCATCAATGCGCGGATGTTCATGTTGGAGTTGCCGCGGGAAATATCCAGTTCGCTCATGACCTGATCGGCTGTCATCGGTTCGGCCGCAATCAGGAGCAGCGCGTGTACCTGAGCCATTGTCCGGTTAATACCCCAGTCGCTGGCCATTTTCCCCCAGGATTCGATGAATTTTTGTTTGCCTTCTTTGATGTCCATATGTATCGGATCAGACGATTTCCGCATTAAATAGCAAATCAACCCATTTTGTTTTCAAAAGTATTTGAAAATTCTGATAAACCATTTAGGAAACCGCGCAGAATTATTTGCTGCGCACCACCGTGTCTCCATTTATAAGGTTGCCGAAAAAGAGGGCATTGGCCAACAGGCGGTTGGTTCCGTACCAAAATGACCTGAAAGCAGGGTCGCCTGAGAATCCAATCAAGCGACCGCTGCCGATACCACCTACTACTACGGCGGCGGCATTTTTGGTCAGCGGCAGAAATTTCGGATGGATATAACCTGCCAACAAAGGTTTTTCGGTAAAAGTGACCGGAGCGGCATAAGAATTGGCCGGCGCTTCCGCGAAAATCGAGTCGCCCAGAAATACAGGCAGCATCGTGCGATCATAACCGTAGCACACCGGGTGCGTGAGATCGAGCAGCGCCTCAAAAATACAGCCGGGCAGGCGCCGCGCGCCGAGGTCTTCCTCCACGCCATCGTACGGGCGGCGCATGTTTTTTTCCGAGGCAGCAGTTTTAAATTCTACTGCAAGAAGATTTTGTTTTGCCAGCCATTTGAGTGCTCCTCCTATGGCTACTACCGTTCCGCCGTTTTGAGTGAACTGGCGAATTTTATCGGGAGAAAGGCTGCCATATGTGCCGTCGGCCATCAGTATTACATTGTATTTCAACAGATTAACATCATCCAGCCGACTAATTTCCACCATTGTAACGGGTATCTGGTACCTGGTATCGAGCAAATGCCAGAGCTCGCCTGCACTTTCGGCTGCTACACCCCGACCAGTCAGCAACAGGATTTTAGGAAGCCGGACGACCATAAAATTGTCGCTTCCCAAATCCGGCCCGCTGGAAGTAAGGCCGTTGGTTATGATAAAAACCGGCAGCAGCGACTGAATGGAATTCATTCTTTTGAGCAAGTCTTCGGGCGACAAGGATTGGCGGTCTGTGGAAATTACCAGGCTGCCTGCCCTGAAAGATCGTCCTTCCGCTTCAAAAGGTTTGGTAGCAACTTTGACCCGAATATTGTCGGCCAGAAGTTTGTACAAGACTTGCGGCACCTCATATCCAACGGCATCGATCGCATAGGCATAGGCTGGTTGCGAAATTTGCGACAGGCCGTAACGGGACGTAAGTGCAATGCCGGAAGCAGGTGCCCAGTTTTTGGGCAGGTCGGATGCCTGCACCTGCGACCACTGCAAACCGAAAGCATCGGGCAGGGTCCAGGCAGAAATATCGTAAAAAATGCTGTCCTGGAAAACGGTTTGCCTGGTAAATATACCCTTGATAAGCCGGTAGTTCGGTTGGTTCAGTGGCACCCAGAAGGCATTTCCGGCCCGATACGTCTGGTCGTTTATCTTCAGGTCTTCTTTCACATTGTGCACTTCAATATGGTGCCGCATCAGTAATTGCAGAAATTCACGGGCAGGCAAATCGCGGCCGGCATCGCTGAAAACATAACCTTTGAGATGATCATGGGCGGATTCGTCCAGCGCAGTTTTGAAAAAATCGCGCTGGTATTCGTTCAATTCCACACGCATGGCCGATACGGCCTGTAGGGTCGACAGGGACGCCAGCACCTGATTGCGGATGGAATATGGAAAAGTGAGCAGTCCGTTCTGCGTTTCCTGCGCGCTGCCCCGGCTACTGGCCTGCTCGAACAGAATACCGATGCTGCCGTTGGCATCCGGATACGTGGAGCCTTTTCCGTAATAGAAATCGTCGAAATTTTCCTGCGTGTAAAAAGGGATGTTTTTTTGAGAAAGTAACCTGGCATGAAATCCGGCGATTTTGGCGGTCAGTTCCTGGTTGCGCGCCGGCGTAATGGGATTTACACGCGAAGGCACACCCGGCTGGAAAAAGAAAGTGGATCCGCTGCCCATTTCGTGGTGGTCGGTCAGCACATTTGGGTGCCATTCCTGAAAAATAGCTACCCTTCCTACACTTTCGGGCTGCTGGGTTACCAGCCAGTCGCGGTTAAGGTCGAACCAGTAGTGGTTATAACGGCCCCGCGGCCAGGGTTCGTTGAATTCGTCGCCTGCCGGATCGGGCGCTGATTGTTTGCTTCGGCGGCTGTTTACCCAGGAGGAAAAACGTTGCATCCCATCGGGATTGAAACACGGATCCAGCAGAATAAGGGTATTCTGAAGCAACTGCTCTATTTCGGGCGACTGCCCGGCCGCCAGGTAATAGGCTACCAGCAAGGCGGCATTGCAACCGCTGGCTTCATTTCCATGAATGGAATAACCCATGTAATTGACCGCAGGCATGTTTATAAGGTCGAGTCCGGCGCTTTCTTTCGGATCGGTCAGTTTTTGCCTTTCCAAGCGAATGGCATCGATCCGGGCATAATTGGAAGGAGCCGTAATAGTCAGGCACAACATGGGTCGTTGCTCATGCGAGCGGCCGTATTCTTTCAAGTGAACGCGATTGCTGGTGCGCGCGAGTTCCTTCATGTAGGCTACCAACTGGTCGTGGCTGGTATGCCATTCTCCGACCTCATAACCCAGGTATTGTGCCGGTGAGGGAACCGAGGGGTCATATGATATGCCAGGAAGGTAATATTGAAGGTCAGGTTTTTCCTGAGCGTAGGAGGTTACGAGGCTGCACAAAAGGAAGCCGAACAAAAAATGAAATTTCATAGGATTCGTATTTGGCGGAAAAATACACGAATCCATTCATCCTGCCATTCCGATTTATGGAACTGCCTAAGCGCACAGGCTCTGTATATGGGAAAAATCCTTTTCTACAGAAAAAAATAAAAAAAATCAGCATATTTTTCGTTAAAAAAATCAACAAAACGCCTTAATGTGGCTACTAATTATGTCAAAAATGATTGATTTTGGGTTAAATAGATTCAAAACAGTTTACTTTCGATAAAATATACAGCTCAACAAAATTGTTTTTTTGTTCTTTCGCACTGGTTTTCTATGCTGCACTTTTGTATCATCAAAGAAAGCAAACGGCGGTGCGGCAAGAGAAAGCGGTGGTCTTTGATACACAGATTTGAAACTTTTCATGAGATTATATACGGGAAACCGACCCGGCGCAAACGAGCGCCGGGTTTTTTTTTGCCCCTACAAATGTTGGGCTTCTCCGAAGCCGGTGGTTATTGTTTATGATGGTCTACAAATGTTGGGCTTCTCCGAAGCCGGTGGTTCTCATTTGTGGATATTTTGGAAGCAGGCACGCTTTTTTAGGAAATAAAAAAGCCTCAAAAAGCTTCGGGGAAAAAAAATGAAAAAAAATTATGATTTTTTTCAAGTCAAAAAAATCAACAAATAGAATCACAATCGTATATGTATTTGTAGCGATTGTATGCGGATACATGTAATTTTCATTATATTTTTAAAAAACACGCTATTTGAGTACCGTTAATACAGGCAATAACAAATCAACAAATTCGTTTTTATGTTCTTTGCATATGGTATGAATGTTTGCACTTTTGTACTGTCAATAAAAGAAAGCGGCGGCGATAGATGAGGAAGCGGTAATTATTGACCCACAGTTTTTGAAACTTTTCATGAGATTATATACGGGAAACCGACCCGGCGCAAACGAGCGCCGGGTTTTTTTTTGCCCCTATGACAAGGGCATCACGGGTGGCATTTTGAGCAGACGGCAACCTGTTTTCATTTTGGATCCACTCGTTTTTATAAAATTTGAATTTTTTTTGATTAAAATAAATATTTTTTAAGGCGTATTTTTTAAACAAATACCCTGAAAAAAGAACAGAAGGTGGGATTAAACAATTCTTTTTCGGCCCTATTCGACTAAAAATACGTATTAAGATAATCTAGAGGCATAGATTGCTTTTCAACAAAAGAGTATTAATGTTCTTTTTTTGCCATGCAACCTGCTGCACTTTTGTATCATCAATAACAAACAAGGGCACACGAACAGAACAAGCGAGCATTTTTCAGCCCTCACAGATTCGAAACTTTTCATGAGATTATATACGGGAAACCGACCCGGCGCAAACGAGCGCCGGGTTTTTTTTTGCCCCTACAAATGGCTACAAATGTTGGGCTTCTCCGAAGCCGGTGGTAACTACTGGTTTTTCTACAAATGTTGGGCTTCTCCGAAGCCGGTGGTAACTACTGGTTTTTCTACAAATGTTGGGCTTCTCCGAAGCCGGCGGTAACTACTGGTTTTTTCTACAAATGTTGGGCTTCTCCGAAGCCGGTGGTCCATTGCCTTTGTTCTTGCCGTTAACTACGACCCCGGATATTTTCTGATTCACCCGCGCCTTTAAAATCTTTGCGCTCAAGTCGTCACCTCGCTCCGTATTCGGGTAGGCAGAGATTGTATTGGAAGGGCATTCGGATTGTTTAGCCATCCCGACCGGCCAGACTTATTACGCCCTGCTTCCAAAAATTTCAAAAAAATCACGTGTCAGAATTTTTTTTTCAATAAAAAGCACTTGTTTTTTATATAAAAAAATCAACAAAACAGCGTGTTAGAAGATGAAATTATTGCGAAAAAGCGCCCAGTAACTATTTAAATAAAATATTTAGCGTTAAAAAGGCGGCTTTTCAGTAGTTCTGTCGAAAACCTTTCGCTCAACAAAATTGTTTTTTTGTTCTTTGCTACTGGTATTCCATGCTGCACTTTTGTATCATCAAAGAAAGCGAACGGCGGAGCAGCAAGAGAAAGCGGTGATCTTTGATACACAGATTCGAAACTTTTCATGAGATTATATACGGGAAACCGACCCGGCGCAAACGAGCGCCGGGTTTTTTTTTGCCCCTACAAATGTTGGGCTTCTCCGAAGCCATTTCGCATTATTATTCAAAATGCTGGTCTGTTGCGAAACACCAAACACGCTTATTTGCGCTGCTTCCGAAAATCTGCGATGGAAAACTGAATCTGGGAATAGGAAAATTTATGCTCGAAGTGTTCGAAAATTTCCTTCAACTGGTATGGTTCGCTGAAAAGGGCCAGAGCGCCCTGAATCAGATCCATTTGTTCGGGCTGCACCCACTTGCGGATATCCAGCAGTTCGCCGCGCTCGTACATGATGGCCAGGTGGCCGGTAACCGTGACCGGGCTCATGCTGCGTTTTTCCGCAATCGCTTCCACGGAATTCCCCTGTTTGAATAATTCCCAGGTCTGTAGGTAACTGCTGCCCGTCATCGCTGCGCCTTCGCCTGATTTTTCGAGCACAAAACTGCGGATTGCATGCATGAACGCATCTCCATACAAATGTAACTTGCGTTCGCCTACACCTGATATCCGCATCATATCGGCATCCGTCAGCGGGCGTTTTTCCGACATTTCTGCCAGGGTGGCGTCGCTGAAAATGAGGTACGGCGGCATACCCTGCTGTTGGGCGATGCTGCGGCGGAGCGTGACGAGGGCTTCGAACAATTCGTCGCGGAATACCTGCGACTTGTTCTTTTCCACAAATTTCACGTGTTTCTCTTCTGCGGCGGCCTTTACCTGCGGAAGCGCCAGCGTCACTTTTTTATTTTCAAACAGGACTTTTTTGCCGGCCTCGGTGACGCGCAGGCGGCTGAAGTCGTCGTAGGCGATTTCGACAAGCCCCTGGTGCAACATTTGGGAAATGAGAAACATCCAGTTGTCGGGGCTGTATTCCTTGCCTGCGCCCCAGGTTTTGATCTGGTCGTACTGGTGTTCGAGAATTTCCTGGCGTCGGCTGCCGCGCAAAATGTCTATGAGCAGTTGCATGCCCACTTTTTCTTGTACCCTTACGATGGCCGACAAGGCTTTTTGAGCAGTTACCGTGCCGTCGAAGCGGCGTGGCGGATTCTGGCACACATCGCAGTTGCCGCATTTACCGTCATAGGGCTCGCCGAAATAATTGAGCACGGTTTGCCGCCTGCAAACGGGCGCTTCCGCAAACTGGAACACCCGCTCCAGTTTGGCGATCTTGAGTTCCTTTTGTTCTGTGCTTCCCTCACTTTTTTCAAACATTTCGCGGTATGCCTGCACGTCGCTGTAACTAAAAAACAACAAGGCGGTAGAAGGCAGTCCATCGCGGCCTGCGCGGCCGATTTCCTGGTAGTAAGATTCCAGGTTGCGCGGCAGGTTGTAATGGATCACAAAACGCACGTTGCTTTTATCGATGCCCATACCGAAAGCGATGGTAGCGCAGATAATGGGCGTTTTGTCGTTGATAAAATCTTCCTGTACCTGGCTGCGCTGTTTGGCAGGCACTTCTGCGTGGTAAAATCCCGTTTTGAAACCCTTGGCGTTGAGTTTATCTGACAGTTCTTCACAACTTTTCCTTGAAAGGCAGTAAATGATGCCTGATTGCCTGGGGTATAGTTTCAGAAATTCGATGATCTGTTCGAGCCGCCGCTGCCCCGGGCGTACCTGCAGGCTGATATTGGGCCGGTCGAAAGAAGAAATAAAAACCTGCGGATTCCGGAGGTTCAACTGCGTAGTGATGTCCTTGCGCGTGAGTTTATCGGCCGTAGCCGTCAGCGCCAGGAGCGGTACTTTTGGGAACTGGTCTTTCAAAAAACGCAACTGCGTGTACTCCGGTCTGAAATCATGCCCCCAGGCAGAAATACAATGCGCCTCATCGATGGCGAACAGGCTGATTTTCAGGCGTTTTAATAAAGGCTGGAAGTTTTGCGACACCAGTTTTTCCGGACTTACATACAGTAGTTTGATATAGCCTGCCAGCAGAGCGTCTTCCACATTTCTCGTTTGTTCCGCATCGAGCGAACTATTCAGAAATGCAGCGGGCACACCGTTGGCGCTCAGCCCTTCCACCTGGTCTTTCATGAGCGCGATCAGCGGGCTCAGCACAATGGCAGTACCGTCGAGCGTAATGGCAGGCACCTGGTAACAAACGCTTTTGCCACCGCCGGTAGGCATCAGCACCAGCGTATCGCGCCCTTCGTACACGGCGCTGATAATTTCGGCCTGTAGAGGGCGAAAGGCATCGTAACCGAAATACTGTTTGAGTGCGGACCGGGCTTTTGTGAGCGACATTTCGTGGTTATTTATTTTTGCAGCGACTCAAGCCGGCTTTGGCCTGGGCGTGCAAACTATTGGCATATTCGGAGGGGTGCATGTCCAGGCAACGTTGAAATGCATTGCGGGCACTCTGGAAATCGCGTTTTTCCTCATAGATCAGGCCGATTTGCAAGGCGGCGTTGCAGGCGAAGTACCAGGGTTCGGAAGCGCCGGAATCGATCGTTTGCCGGTAATATCCGATGGCTTCCGGCGACCGGTTCATTTTATGGGTAATACGCCCGATCCGGTAGGTGTATTCCAGCAGGCGTTTCCGGTCGGATTGGTAGTCGGATGCGGCGGGTTTCAGCAAATCGTAGGCGCGCTGGTAATAGCCGCCGTCGAACAGCAAACGGGCCTTGATGAGGCGCACATCCGGCGCATCATTGACTTTGGCTTCTTCCAGTGCCGCTTTGTCGGGCTCGGAATTGCTGGCGCCCGCTTGTCTGACCAGAGCGATATTTTGCCGGTAAGCATTTTGATTTCCCTGCACGAGGTGATACCAGGCCAGTTTTTGGTAACACTCTTTAATACCGTTGATGCCTTTGTATTGTTGTAAAAATATTTCGAGCGACTGATTGGCGTCGCTGTCGAGCCGCCGCAATTTTGCTACGCCGAGCATATAATAGCGGTGGTTCAGATCAAAATACATACTTCCACCGGGGAAATTTTGCAGCATTTTAATCGCTTCGTCGTTGTGTTCGGAGCGCATAGCCACGGTAGCGAAGGCATAATTCGCGAGGGGGTTGGTTTTCGGATTCAGTTTGCTGTTTTTGATGGTTTCCCAGGCGAGGGCGGGTTTGTTGTTGAGGTAAAGTTGCAAAAAGGCGTAGGTCACCACAGCCTCATCTTCAAAAACAAATTCGTGCTGTTTTGAATACGCAAGTACCTCTTCCAGTTCTTTCAGGCCCTGTTCGGTTGTGCCACTCATGCCGCCAAAACTGCGGGCTACCCATTTGTAATCGTCGGGCAGGTTGCCGACCATGGCGTGCAGCAGGCCTAGGCTTTTTTTATTGGCAATGAAATCGGGGTATTTTTTCTGGTTTTGTTCGAGCAGGGCGTAAGCCTGTTTCACGTCGCTGGCGCCGCTCATATAATCGCTGAAACGGATGCGCAGTATGGCCCATTGCAGCCTGATTTCTGCCTGCGTGTACAAGTAATAAGGCGAGCGGCGGTCGCCGCGCGAGATTTTGTCGAGCCTTTTATCCATGTTTTTGGAGAGGCTGCGGTATTCGCTTTCTACATCGTTGGCAAAAATGGTGACGAAATCGATGTAGTTTTCCAGGTAAACGGCCATCAGATTGTCGGGCTCGTCGCGTTTCATTTTGTCCAGCGTGGCCCGGGCTTCGGTCAGCCGCAGGCTCAGGGCATTTTGATAGGCCGATTTGGCGGAGGGTGTAAAATCGAAATATTTTCCTGCGTGCAGGACGTTGTTTTGGGCTAACAGGAATAAGACAAGGAGCGGGAGTACTTTTTTCATGCTTGACAGGAAGGTTGATTAAAAACGGCGCTGAGGGGTAGATGTTCCCGCAGCGCCGTTGTGAAATTTGAAAGAGGTATTTGAGGATAGGAGTATTTGAATATTTGAGGAATTGAGAAGCGGCATTCAAATCCTCGCATCCTCACATCCTCAAATCCTCAGTAATCAATAGCGGTAGTAATCAGGTTTGAACGGACCTTCGGCAGTAACGCCGATGTATTCCGCCTGGTGTTGCTGGAGTTCTTCCAGTTCCACGCCGATTTTTGCAAGGTGCAGGCGCGCTACTTTTTCATCGAGGTGTTTGGGCAGCATGTACACCTTGTTTTCGTATTCCGAAGATTTCTCCCAGAGTTCGAGTTGGGCGAGCACCTGATTGGAGAAAGAGTTGGACATTACGAAGGAAGGGTGGCCTGTTCCGCAACCCAGATTCACGAGACGGCCTTCAGCCAGCACGATGATATCTTTTCCGTCCAGGTTGTAGAGGTCTACCTGCGGTTTGATGGTCATTTTGCTTTGGCCGCAGGTTTCATTCAGCCATGCCATGTCGATCTCGTTGTCGAAGTGACCGATGTTACAAACGATGGTTTTATCGTTCATCAGTTTGAAATGCTTGCTGGTCACGATATCGCAGTTGCCGGTAGCCGTTACGATAATGTTGGCGCGTGGAATGGCATTTTCCATTTTTTTAACTTCAAAACCGTCCATAGCGGCCTGGAGGGCGCAGATCGGATCGATTTCCGTTACGATAACACGTGCGCCGGCGCCACGCAGTGAAGCGGCGGAACCTTTACCTACGTCGCCGTAACCAGCCACGACAGCCACTTTACCGGCCATCATGATATCGGTGGCACGGCGGATCGCGTCGACGAGACTTTCCTTGCAACCGTATTTGTTGTCGAATTTCGATTTGGTAACCGAGTCGTTGATGTTGATTGCCGGCAGCGGCAGCGTACCTTTCGCTACGCGTTCGTACAGGCGGTGTACGCCGGTTGTGGTTTCCTCTGAAATACCGCGGATACCGGCAGCCAGTTCGGGGAACAGGTCCAGTACCATGTTGGTCAGGTCACCGCCGTCGTCGAGAATCATATTCAAAGGCTGGCCTTCACTGAAGGCAAACAGCGTCTGTTCGATACACCAGTCAAATTCTTCGGCATTCATACCTTTCCATGCAAAAACCGGGATGCCGGCAGCGGCGATAGCAGCGGCGGCGTGGTCTTGCGTAGAGAAAATATTGCAGGACGACCAGCTTACTTCGGCGCCCAGTTCGATGAGCGTTTCGATGAGTACAGCCGTCTGAATCGTCATGTGCAGGCAGCCTGCGATGCGGGCGCCTTTCAGGGGTTTGGAAGCGCCGAATTCTTCGCGCAGGGACATGAGTCCGGGCATTTCTGCTTCTGCGAGTTGAATTTCCTTGCGGCCCCATTCGGCGAGGGCTATGTCTTTAACTTTGTAAGCGGGGCGAGTTTCTGTTGCTACGGCCATTTTTCAAAAAAAGTGAGTATGCAATAAGTAAAAAGGATCGGTTTTATTTGGGAAATATGCGAGGCAAAACACACTAACAGAATATCGTTCGGTTTGTTGCCTCAAAATGCGGCGCAAAGGTACGGTTTTATTGGTGTTTGATGTTTGGTTTTTCGTTTTTGGCAGCAAAAAAGGCACAAATCATCCCTCCAAACACCCAACAATACATACCAAACACTACTGCGGTTTCTGACCGAGCCGGATGAGCGCTTCTTTCGCATCCGGGAAATCGGGCGACATACCGTTCGCCTGTTTGTAATCGGCCAGTGCCGCCTGTTTGTTGCCCTTCAACTCCGAGCACAAACCGCGGTAGTAGTACGCTTTTACAAACAGCGGATCCGTTTTCGTGGCAATGTCGAAATTGGAATAGGCTTTATCCAGCGAATCCAGTTCGAGGTAAATAGTGCCCAGGTCGAAGTAGGCATTCGAATAATCGGGATTGTGTACAATGATATCCTGGTATGCCTGGAACGCCTTTTCGAAGTTGCCCGTTTTTTTATAAAAAATGCCTTTGTATTCGCGGGCTTCGAGGTTGGTAGAATCGAGCCGCAGTACGTTGTCGAAATACTGCAATGCGGTAGGGTTGTTGCGGTTGACGAAGATGCGCCCGAGGAACATCCAGGCGTCGAGGTGGCCGGCATCGTAGCGCGTCGATTTTTGAAGCGATGCAATGGCATTGGTCGTATCTCCTTTATCGAGTGCGATGCGGCCTGCCATGAAATAGGCTTCCGCGTTTTGCGGGTCGCGCTGAAGAATTTTATCCAGCGTTTTAAGCGCATCGCTGTGCTGTCGTACAATGAGTTGGTATTCACTCAGTTTCAGGAGGGTAGCGTACCGGTTGGGAAAACGTTTGACGGCCAGTTCCATCACGTCGAGCGCACGTTTGGAGTCGCCGGGGCGGGCATAATCCAGCAATGCATCGCCCAGCAGGTGGTAATACTGCGGGCGCATCGAATCGATTTTTATTGCATTGGACAGGTCGCGAATGGCTTCGTCGTATGCATCGAGTTTGTAGTAAGCGTTGGCACGCAGGTACAGCAGCGAGTCGTTGTTGGGGTTTTCGGCTACCAGGGCATTTAGTTTGGCAAGCGCCGGATCCTGCCCTCCCTGTACATTGGAAGTGTCATTTTTAGGATCTTGTTTACAAGCCCAGAGGCATAAAAGCAGCAAGGGAAACAGGTAGTAGCGCAGTGTCATAGATTGGATTTTTGCTGATAAGAACTTTAAAAAGTGTGCAAAAGTACCCGTTTCGCACCCTTTTTTCAGGATCTGACTAAAAAATGGCATATTCGCACAGTAAAAAGCACAACCATGCCCGAACCCGCTACCATACCCATCCGAATTGCCCTCGTAGATGACCAGGAACTGTTTATTGAAAGCCTGAGTGCCCTGCTTGGCAACGTACGCGACGTAGTGGAAGTCGTGTGGAGTGCCCGGAGCCCGGAAGAGGCTATGGAAAACATCCGTCGCCAGATGCCCGACGTGTTGCTGATGGATTATTTTTTTCGTGGAAAAACCATCGATGGCGGCGAGGCCTGCCGTATGATCCGGGAGCAATTTCCCACGGTAGGAGTTCTGATGTTGAGCGTCAGTTGCGATATGTCGGTCATTCGGGAATCGCTGCAAAAAGGTGCTTTAGGGTACGTTTCGAAAGAAATCAGTAAAAATGAACTGTTGCAGGCGATCCTGCAAGTGGCCGCCGGCCATTATTTTCTGGACCGCAGCGCTTTGCACGAACTGATCCAGGCGGTCGTGCAGCCCCCTCTGAAATCGCCGAAATCGGTGCTTACCCCGAGGGAAGTGGAAGTAGCGCGCATTTATGCCAAAGGCCCTTCTATTCGCGAGATCAGCGCTTCTCTATTTATCAGTGAGGATACGGTGGAAAGCCACATCAAGAATATACGCGCCAAAACCGGCGCATCCAGCCGCTATGAGGTCGGCGAATTTCTCAAACAGCATGATCTGTGGATCGAGTAGCCTCCAGCGGCACACTGATATTAACGAATGTGCCGCGACCGGGCGCCGATTCCAGGTGAAGGGTTCCGCGCAGCACTTCTACGCGGGTACGGACATTGGCCAGCCCGATCCCGTCGGAACGCTCTACGTCGGAGCGTTGAAAACCCTTGCCATCGTCTTCCACAGTGATCAGTAAATCCTTCTGGTCTTCCAGCAATTGCACGCTCACCTCCCGGGCCTGCGCATGTTTGAGCGTATTTCCAAGCAACTCCTGCATAATGCGATAAATGTGGATTTTCGCCAGGCCGACGACATCTTCTGATTTGAACTGGGTATACAACTGGATGTCCAGGCGCGGTTGAGCATGCCGGCAACGCATGACGAGGTCTTCCAGCGCGGCCTGCAGGTCCGTTTTTTCCAGTGCTTTCGACATAAGATCGTGCGAAATGTCGCGCAATTCACGATAGGTTTGCTCTATGTCGTCTGTCACATCCGACAGCCGTGCCGACAGTTCGGGCTGATCCGAGAGTCCTTCCCGCAGGGTGTCGAGTTGCATATTCACGGCAGCCAGGTGTACGCAGGCGCCGTCGTGCAGGTCGCGCGCGATGCGCCGGCGCTCGTTTTCCACGCCGAAGATCAGCGCATGGAGCCCTTCTTCGCGGGCTTTGGCGATTTTGAGCTGCGCCCGCTGGTCTTTTTCGAAAAGACGTATGTATTTCCGCAGGGAAAAATTGAACACCAGCAGGATTTCAAAAAAGAAAGCCGTCATCACCGGAACGGGAATATAAAACGTCTGGGTGGTGAAAATCACGGGATTTGCAAAAAGCCGTTCGGTGCCGAATTCCTGAAGGTCGTAACCCAGCGATTGCAGGGAAGTAGTAGCGAGGCCGATAAAATTCAGGGCAACCACCACAAAAAGCGCAGCGGAGCGCGTTCGGCGCTTGTAAAAAATTTCCCGCAAAGCCCAGGCCAGCACACTCAGGCTGAAAAAGACCAGATACAGGCAAAAGAAAAGATAACCATCATAGATGAGCGTAGGAAAAAAGCCTGGTACGGGGCGCGTGAGTACGTAAACTACCTGCAATACCAGCGTACAGACGAACAGTCCGATCGTGATATTCAGGAACATGTGGAATTGCTGTGCAGAACGCTGAATATCGAAGTACATGCGGAAAAACCAGATCCCGAAAATGAGTCGCAAAATGTTGAAAGCCACCGGAATGATAAACTGCAGATCAGGATGATTCCGCCAGACATATTGAAAGCCATGGCCCAGATAAGTAGATATGAAACAGGCCGTCAGCAACACATATATAAAGTAATACCATTGAAAACGCTGCCGCGTGACCGAAAAAACGAAGGCAGATAAAATCAGATACAAAGAACAAAACACAAAAAAGACCGTCAGTAAAATATCTTCATACCGTCGGATAGTGCCTTCGCGGGTGTCATAATCAACCAGTAAAATATTGGAATTGGGCAAAAAGTCGCGGGCAATGGAAAAATAGATCCGGCAGGAATCGCCCGGCTCCAGTCGCAGCGGGAACATGAAATTGCGGCGTTGAACCGGTCTTTGGGAAAACGGAAATGCTGCACCCGTCAGAAAAGTTGTGTCGATGGAACCGTCGCTTCCGATCTGGTAAAAGGTGAGTTTCGGAATAAAAGGATTCACCACTTCCGCCGTAAATATCCGGCTGTACTCCGCCCGGTTGACGACCTTGAACCGAATCCAAAGGGTTTCATGCCGGTACCCGGACAAAAATTTCATGTCCGCACGGGGTATAAACCGGCTTTGCTGCACCTGCTGGATGGTGAGCGCATTTTCCGGGTCTTCCAGTACCTCCAGGTTCGTATTGAGGATAGAAAAAATAGTGTCGGTCAACACCAGGGGATTGGATTGAGCGCGGACAACTACAGGTCCCAGAACGTGAACAGCAAGCAGAAATAAAAGGCGTTTCATACGGTCGTGTACAAAGAAACGCAGCCCGTCGATGGCATACCATTTTAGGCGCCGATATTATGTTTCGCTTCTCAAAAATCACGGCTTTCCGGGAGCAACAGCTCACTGCCTGCCGCGAAAACCGTGATTTTTAATATTTCACCTTTTTCAGGGTGAAACGGAAAGCGGGATTTACTGCACTTTTGGGGACGCGGATTTCGCTGATTTTTAGCGGATCACGCCTTTCGATCCGTAACAAAAACGATATCCTCTTTAAATCCAATCCGCGTTACCAATCATGATGAAACCGATTTACACCTCATTCCTTTTATTATGCTGCTGCGGTTTTTCCAGCGCGCAGGGCTATTGCGCCGACGGCATCGTTTATCTTACTGAAAACCATGCAGTTACATACGACGACGTAATGTACAAACAGGCCGCCGCCATAGACGAATGGTTTTTTGATGTGCCGGAAAACATCCCGCTTCGGGTATATTACCCCAGCGATCTGCCCGCAGGCGAACAGCGACCGCTGGTCATATTGATTCATGGCGGCTATTTTATCGCGGGCAGTTACCACGACTTCAACGCTTTTGCCGAAGCCTACGCCAAACTTGGTTTTGTGTGCGCTACGATCGATTACCGGCTTTGCAAACGCAATGATTGCCTGCTGGCCAACGTGTTTTCGCCCTGCAATATCAGCTGGGGCTATTCCTTTATGCCCAGTGCCTACGTGGCGGCCGTAGATGTGAATGACGGTATCCGCTGGCTACAACAGCATGCCGCCGATTATCATATCGACCCGGAAAAAGTGGTGGTCAGCGGTCACAGCGCCGGCGCTTTTACGGCCATGAACGTCGCTTTCCTCGATCAGCAGGAAATTCAGGAAATAATGCCAGGCGCCGGCTTGCCCGGACATGATTACATCAGCGAGCCGCTCGATCCTGTAGAAGGTATCCGTGCCGTGGTACCAATGGCCGGCGCTACGTTCAATCCTGAATGGATCGGAACGCAGGAGATTGTGGATCGAAACATCGCCGTCGGCGTCGTACACGGCACCGCCGACGGGGTGGTGGATTATGACGTCAGTGCCGCCATTCCCTGTTGCCAAACTTATCAAACCCAAGTATACGGCGGCTGCGCTATTGCCGAACGGGTACACCAACTGGGTGGTAACCTGTTTATGCTGAGTGGGGAAGGTTTCGGGCACGATATCGGCGATAGCCTGTTTTTGCAGGCTATCATGCAGCAGGTACCCGCTTTTATCGTCAAAACCGTCCTGTGCGGCGAATCCGTTTCTCTTCATACTTCTGTACAGCGCGATCCGCCGCTGGCGTACTGTCCCGACGGTACCGGCACAGCGGAGGAATTGTGCGACGTACTGCCGCTTACGCCCGGAGGATTTACAGTGCCGGTGTACGAGCCCTCCGCAAAACCCGCCATTCAACTGGCCTGTATGCCGTCTCCTTTATCCGGAACAGTGCTGCATGTTGACTTAAACATACCCGCGGAAGGTGTTTTTCAATGCGTTGTCCGTGACCAGAGCGGCCGGGTAGCGATACAAAAAACGTTGTACCTCTCTGCCGGCCGGCAGCGGTTCGAACTGGAAATGCCAGTGCCTGAAGGCCTGTATTATTTGAACCTGCAAGGGGAAAACCTGCGCAGCCGGCCTGTGAAAATCGTGAAATTGTAAGGAACATTTCTGGAAAGAATAACTACACAATAATTTGAATTTCAAATGATTGTGGTGGAATTGTCATGTCCTGAAAGAAGATTTTCAACCAAATAAATATCATCACCAACCAACTTTTGTCATGAAAACGATGCTCAGAATTTACCTGCTTGCACAGGTGTGTCTTGCCAGTGCTCACATCGGTGCACAACCCCTTTTCAAGGTACCCAAACCCACCTGTTCTTCCGTACCCATCTACCTGATCACGTCCGACATGTTTGAAACGTACCATTGGGATTTCGGCAATGGCGTAACATTCGAAGGGTATATTCCGCCGGTAGCACAGTATTCCGTCCCCGGCATGTATACCATCAGTCTGACCGTAACGTCGACAACGCCTTTTCGCGTGATCGATTCGGTCATCATCACACAGATCCATCCGAATTCGTGGGTAGGCGGCGGATTTTGCCTTGGCGAGGGCTTGCCCGATATTTTTCTGGAATACTTGTCTTACACCACTGTAAGTCCGTATTGGGCGCGCACCGAAACGCAGGACGAAGCATCGACGCCGATCCGGTTCGGGTTGTCGGGGGTGTTGACCAATGCTGCTTTCCCGCTCACCGTTTGGGACCTCGACGACGGCTTCTGGTGCGGCGCCAGCGATTTCCTGGGCGAGATCATTGTGCCTGCCGGTACATCCGGAGGGGTATTTGCCGACCCGGTTCAACAGTTGATTTTGACAATCAAAACCAAAATGGTCAATACCACAACCTACAGCCAGCGTTTCCTGGTACATGAATCGCCTGCCCAGCCGACGATCATCTGCGCCAATGACTCTTTGTATTCCAGTTATCCCACTTCGAATGTCTGGCTGGCCGCCAATCAGACGACTATTTTGGGCACTGGTTCCGCTTTTCACCCTATACAAGCGGGCACTTATTACGTGAAATACAATGTCCCGAACTGCCCATCTATTTCCGAACCTTTCCAGTATGCTCCGGGTTGCTCGGTTGCGACGGAAGAACTGGCCGGAAATCCGCAACTGCTCGTATTTCCCAACCCCTCCTCCGGCATTTTTGAGATAGCGCTTCCAGCCGGCAGCAATGACCGCCTGTGGACCTGCCGCATGACAGATGTGCAGGGCAAAACAGTTCAACAACGGGAAAACGTAACCGCTCCAAACAATACCATCCATATGGATGCCACTGCCCAACCGGCCGGCATTTATTTCCTGCAGTTATCGGACGGAAAAATGATTTACCGGCAAAAAATTACGATCGGAGGAGCGTGAGAGCAGGAGTGCGAAGTCGTCAGTGCGAAGTACGAAATCTACATTCACTCGGATGTCTTGGGCTTCGCACTTCGCACTGACGACTTCGCACTCCTGAAGTAACTCGCGAGCCCCAGCCCCGTCACCAGGTCCCAGATTCCCCACCATGCCGCGATCAGGGCCATGCCGCCGAGGCCATTGAAAAAGCGGAAAATGAGCAGCAGTCCGAGTGCCGTATTGTGTACCCCCGATTCGAAAGCCAGTGTGCGGCAGTCGAGTTCGGGCAGTCGGGCGAGGCGACCCAGGAGATAGCCGTTGGAGATAGCCACGATGTTGTGTACCAGTACGAGCAGGAAAACGAAGCCCAGGTAATTACCCAGGTTGTCGCGGTTGCCGAACAAAGCCAGCACCAGAATGATAAAAAAGATCAGCAGCGAGATACGTTGCACCCAGGGCCGGATGCGGGCGATGACGACCGGGAAACGCCGGTTCAGGAACATGCCCAGCAGTAATGGCGCCAGAATCAGTTCCACGATGATCAGCGCCATGTCCAGGAATTTGATCTCGAACGATTGCCGCAGCTCCGCCGAATCCGGAATAAATTTCGACCAGAAAAGAAAGCCCGCCGGTGTGACTACCGTAGCCGACAGAATGATAATAGCATTGAGCGTTACGGAAAGCGCCACGTTGGCCCGGGCGAAATGCACCAGAAAATTGGTCATATTGCCCGAAGGACACATACTCACCAGTACCATGCCCATGGCCACACTTACCGGCGGACGGAAAGCATAAATGATCGCCAGCGTCAGCAGCGGAAAAATCAGGTATTGCGCCAGCAAACCTACCGCCACCGATTTGGGAAACTCGACCACTTTACGGAAGTCGCCGGGCTTTACGTCGAGCGCTACGCCGAACATCAGAAATGCCATCGCGATGTTCAGCACGATCATTTGGTCGGGATTGAAATGCAGTTGCAGGGTATCGACCGGGTGCATAGGCAAATAAAATTTTAGGGTGTAAAGGTTCTATAAAATCAGTGCTTTAATACTGTCTGGCACATGAAAAATTACAGAAATGGCCGGCGCGGAATCTTTCATTTTTGATGTTGAATTCACAACTGTCGCGCCTGGATCTTGGCACTGAATGAACTTTTAAGAGGGATAATAACTTGCCCCCGTAAATATTTTGTTTTAAGTTGTCGATTTTTTGTTATAAATTTTGATATTTGCAACACGTATAAGAATATGATATTCTAAAAATCATATTAAAAAGGAACAAACGCTCTCTTGTTGAATGAACATGAAGCAGCAATTTTATCAGCTGCTTCAAACAATTTTTTTCAACCATTCAACAATTTATTATGCGAGTAAGATTATTTTATTTGGTCTTGTCAAGCTTATTGAGCTTTGCACTGAACGCTCAGACCCCTCAAGTAACCATTACCGGAACCGGAACCGGTGGCTGGAATCAACCCGGAAACCTGGCATTAACTTCGACAGACGGAGTTGTTTGGACTGCCACCAATTTTGAAATCGTAGGTGACGGCAATATGAAGTTTTCCGAAGGCGGATCCTGGGAAACAACCGGCGGTTTTTCTACCGATACGCCCGCTCCCGGTTTTCCGTCGGGGAAAGTTACCATCAATGGCGGCTCTAACATTGTAGGTACGCTGGGTTTCTGGAACGTAACTTACAATGTAACCACAAAAGAATATTCATTTACGGAAGGTATCAACCCCAACCCTGTTGTCAAGGTAAGCGGCGGCGGTTTGAGCGAAGACGTTCAAATGAATACACCCAACGGAACCAGTTACTCCAAAAAAAGCTTGTATTTCCCTGGTGGAGACGTCAGTTTTAAGGAAACATCTCCGGTTGTAGCACAATGGGGTGGCGCATTTCCTGATGGCCCCGCTGTATCCGGCGGAACAATACCCGTACCGGCCGGCGCATTCAACACTTACTTCGTGTTGCCTACCGCAACGACGCCGGCAGAGTACATTTTCGAACCCGTAGTAGTGAGTATGATCGGTAACTTCGCCGGATCCGGCTGGGGTACCGATCTGGATATGGAAACAACCGATAACGTTATTTATACGAAATCGGGCTGGGCGCCGGTTGTCAACGGCACCTGGACGGATCCCGAATTGCACCTGAAATTCAGGGACAACCACGACTGGACCGCTCAATTCGGATGCAATGTCAGTGATAACGGAGGAAATAATCTTGCACTCACAGGTTCGGCACAAAATGGCGTCAACGGCGGTGGCGGAGATATTTTCGTACCATGGCCCGCGCCCAATGCCTACAACGTCACGTTTAACAGATCTACAGGCGAGTGGACATTTGGAGTCACGGTATCCACCCATGATGTTACAAGTTCCAACATCAAAGTCTCTCCGAATCCGACCAGCAACAAATGGAATTTCACCATCAACGACAACTCGCTGGTGAAATCTATTCAGATTGTAGATATTCTGGGAAAAGTTATATCCACCACGGATGTGTTTTCCAATGAAGTTTCCATCGATGCTTCCCGCCTCATCAAGGGCGTCTATTTTGCAAAAGTCGGTTCGGAAACCTTAAAACTGGTTAAGAACTAGTGCAAAAAGTGCTTTGAAACGTTCCGGGGGAACGTTAAATCCATTTTTATGGAACGCTGAATTACTTCAATTTTTGAGAGGTTGACTCATAAGGAGCAGCACCGGGAATGGCGCAGGTTTTATTTCAAACCGGACGCTTCTCCGTGTGTACACTTATGAGGCAACCTCTTGAAAATTATGCAAAGTAGTAACCCGACATCACAGAGGTTGCTCTTGTTCCCAGGTAGTACAGGGTTCCGAACATTCTTTTCAAATAAAACCATTTTATAAAAATGAGCATTAAAAACTACTTCAATATTCTATTCATTTTTATTGCGGGTTTTGCTAATGCACAAACAATAGAAATAAACGGGAATGTTAAAGATTCGAACGGCAGCCAGGCTCTTCCCGGGGTTACTATTTTTGCCAAAAGCGCCAGAAATGGTGCGATAACAGATCTGGACGGCAACTTTTCTGTAAAAGTAAACCCGGTTGATACGCTGGTTTTTTCAGTCATCGGCTACACCAAACAGGAAATCATCGTTCGCGAACCACAAACCCTGAATGTCAGTATGTCCGAAGACGCGAACAAACTTTCAGAAGTGGTCATCATCAGTGTCGGTTACGGCACACAAAGCAGAAAGCTGGTTACCAACGCCATTTCATCGGTGGGATCAAAAGATTTTGACGACCGACCGATTACTTCTGTGGGTCAGGCCCTGCAGGGCAATGCGGCAGGTGTACATGTCGTACAGCCTTCCGGCAAACCCGGCGGAGCGATCGACATCAGGATCAGGGGCCTGAGTTCCATTATTTCCGGCGTGAATCCGCTTTTTGTGATCGATGGCATTCAAACGTATTCGGCAGATGGAATCAACACCGATGACATCGTCGACATACAGATATTAAAAGACGCTACCGCTACGGCAATTTATGGCATTAACGGTAGCGCGGGCGTCGTGTTAATTACCACGAAAAGAGGCAAGGCAAATAAAAATGTATTCGGGTTCAGTACTTATCTGGGGATTTCCAAAATCGTTAAAAACATCGATGTGCTGGATCTGGATCAGTATAAAACATTGATGGGCGAACTGAGTTCGTCGTACGTCGACCAGGCAAATGCTCCCCAGTATGCCGGAATAAATACCAACTGGAGCGACAAGGTTTTCCAGACGGGGCAGGACAGGAATTATGAGCTTTCCTATTCCGGAGGCACCAAAAAACTAAGGGCCTATACTTCTTTAGGCTATCAGGACACGAGAGGTATTGTCAAGCCTTCCAGGTTTTCCAGGCTTTCCGGCCGGCTGAACCTCGATTATGATGCCATGTCGTGGCTCAAGGTTCATACCAATCTGAATGTGATCAACACGGAACTGGCCAATACCAGCGACAATAACAGCGCAAATCAGGGCGGCGTTATTTTGAGCGCATTAACGGCGCAACCTTATTTGCCGGTTTATGCGGACGATCTCATCGGCGGGGCAGAAGCCAATGGCCAGTTGCCCGGCCAGTTTGCCTCCAATCCGATTGCTTCCCTCGAAAATCCGGTAGCCTTTCAAAGCAGGCAGGAAGACACCAACGTAAAAAGGTATTTGGGGAACCTGGGATTCGACGTTACCCTGATCAAAGATCTGGTATGGAAACCTTCGGCCACCATCGATATGGCAAAAAGTAAGTATGAATATTTCGTGGACAGTTACCGGTCCAATTATGGCAGGAACAATGACAATCCCGATCTGTCCACCAGGGGAATAGGACGACAAAGTATATATGAAAATTTTAATTTGAACATAGAGAATACCCTGGAGTATGCACTCCATCTGGGCAAACATGATCTGAATTTTTTGCTGGGCAACAGTGTGCAGCACTTCAATTACCAGCAGGATCAGTTGGAAGGAACCGGTTTTCCGCTCGAATTAAGGAAACTGGATCTGGATCAAATGCTGGATACCACGTATGCAAGAATCATCGAGCGGGAAAAAAACACCATTTCCTACTTTACCAGAACGACTTACAACTACCAGGATAGGTACATCATCAACGGCGTGTTCCGCTACAGTGGCTCCTCACAATTGGCAAAAGGGCATAAATGGGGCTATTTTCCCGGTATTTCTGCCGCCTGGGTCGTTTCAAACGAACATTTTTTCAGTGATGTAAAATTGATTTCCCTCCTTAAAGTAAGAGCGGGTTGGGGACGAACCGGCAATATTTCCGGCATTCCCGAATACGCCTCTTTCGGTCTGGCAGCCTATAGTTATACCAATCCGAATGCACTCGATCCGATCAACTACACGAACGATGATTTAACCTGGGAAACCACCACAGATGTAAATGTGGGGCTGGATTTAAACATGTTCGATGCCAGGGTGAGAATAATGGCCGATGTGTTCAAAAGAAATACCCAAAACCTGCTTTTCCGGTTGAAAATCGAGGGTAAAGATTACCTCTACAATGCCGGAGAAATTGAGAACAAAGGCATCGATTTCGCTTTGAATACCACGAATATCAGAAACGAGGACTTTATCTGGAATACCGGTTTCAATATTTCATTTTTGAAAAACAAAGTGGTGGAATACGGTAAAAACAAATACGAGGCCTACGGTTACCAGAGCGTCAACCGGATAGAAGAAGGCCAGCCCCTGGGCAACTTCTTCGGTTATGCCGTTGCGCAAGTCAATCCTTTGAATGGAAACATCGAATACCGCGATGTCGACGGCAGCGGTTTTCTGAATGCTACGGACAGAACCATCATCGGCAACGCCATGCCGGATTTTACCTTCGGTCTTACCAATTCATTTTCCTTTAAAGGGTTTTCGCTCGATGCCCTGGTTACAGGCAGCCAGGGAAATGATATTTTCAATGCTTCGAGGATCGATCTGGAAGGCATGCAAAATCCTAAAAATCAATCCATTGCGGTACTGGACAGATGGCAACAGGAAGGCGACATCACCAGCATCCCCCGGGCAAACGACCCCAATGCCGTGCTGGCATCGGACAGATTTGTGGAGGATGGATCGTATGTGCGACTGAAATCCGTCACCCTTGCCTATAGTCTCAATAAGAGGTTTTTGGGCATGAATTCCGTGAAAATTTATGTGACCGGGCAGAATCTGGCAACGCTGACAAATTATACCGGATT
>JAKQJD010000580.1 GCA_029561355.1 Bacteroidota bacterium
CTCGGTTTTCAGCGCGATGCCGCCCGCAAGATCGTGGAGAAAATACGCAAGAAAAACCGCACCGAACTCAACGAAAGCGAATCCAAACAACTGCTCGCCTGCTACGGTATTCCTGTCAACAGCGGCAAAACCGCTAAAACCGAAGACGAAGCCGCTGCCTTTGCCCTGGAAATCGGGCTGCCGGTGGTGATGAAAATCGAATCGCCCGATATCTGGCACAAATCTGATGTGAACGGCGTACGCCTGGGCCTCGAATCGGAAGCCGACGTGCGGCGCACTTTCCGTTCGCTGCTGGAAAACGTGCAGAAAAAACGCCCCGACGCCCGCATCCAGGGCGTGCTGATAGAAAAAATGTGGGACGTGCAGCACGAACTGCTCATCGGAACGGTGAAAGACGCCGTATTCGGTCCGGTCGTCGTGTTCGGTCTCGGCGGCACCACAACCGAGATCTGGCAGGACCGCGCCATCGCCCTGCCGCCGCTCAACCTGGCGCTCGCCAAACACCTGATCGAAGGCACACGGATCAGCCACCTGTTACACGGGTACCGGCATTTGCCCGCCGTACCCATGGATTTTTTGCAAAACATTCTCTGTCGTTTCGCCTACCTCGTGATGGATTTTCCCGACATCCGGGAAATCGACATCAACCCATTTGCCATGAATGCCGACGGCGGCATCGCCCTCGACGCGGCCATTACGCTCGAACGCGACCCGGGACAGCAGCGCGAGCCGTTCAGTCACCTCAGCATTTTACCCTACCCGACGCAATGGGTGAAAAAGGTGCAACTCCGCGACGGCACCAAAGTACTGCTGCGCCCCATCCGCCCCGAAGATGAGGCGCTGGAAGCACGGCTGGTGGAAAACACCTCCAAGGAATCTTTGTACTTCCGCTTTTTCGGCTACCTCTCCGGCCTCAACCATCAGATGCTGACGCGTTTCACGCACATCGACTACGACCGCGAAATGGCGATCGTGGCCGAGATAGAGCGCAAAGGCCAAAAGGAACTCATCGGTGTGGTACGCATCGTCGGCGACGGCTGGCGCGAAACGGCGGAATACGCCATCCTCATCACCGATGCCTGGCAGGGCCATGGCCTGGGCGGTATCCTGACGGATTACATTTTGGAAATCGCCAAAGAACAGGGCTACAGGATGATTTACGGCTCGTTTTTGAAGATCAACGGGGATATGCGTCGGCTGTTTCAGCGGAAGGGGTTCAAGATTAGTAGTACGGAAGAGGAGTTTGATGTGGCGGAGAAGGTGTTGTGAGGCGGTGCCCGACGTGGAATTTTTGAACAGGATTTGAAAAATTTAAAGGATTAAAAGGATTCCCGCCGTGAAATTCAAATTTTCAGGATTTTGGCGCACGTCACGCGGGCGTTGCGCCGGGAATCCTTCCAATCCTTTATAATCCTTCCAATCCTGGTTCATCCCCCACCCGCTTCAGTCGGCCATGAATGGCCTCCTCCCGACGGCCTAAAGAGCCGTGCTACCATTACAACAACTTCCACCGCACCCCCACCAGCACCCGCTGCCGTTGCACCGGCGCATAATTGTATGTCGGGTCGAACGTAAACCCGTTCGGGTTGTCCACCTGCACATATTTATCGAAGGGGTCGAAAGCCCGCAAAATGATCTCCTCGCGGGGGTAAAAACCGAAGACGTTTTTTACGCCGGCGTAAATTTCCAGGTCGGGTGCAGACTTATTGGAGGGCCGTCCGGGTTTCCAGGTCACCTGAATATTATGGATCGAAAACCAGGGCGACTGCTCCGGCCTGGGGTCATTGGGCACCACGGGCAGGTGCATGGGGCTGTTCAGTTGGCCCGTGTAATCGAAGGTCAGGCGCGCTTTCGGGATCGGATACGAGATCGTCCAGGTGCCCGAGAGGGGCGGCGCGAAGAGTTGCGGCAGCCGGGCGCCGTTTTCCATGCGGTACACGTCCATGGCCGTGGCGCCGGCGATGACTTTCAGGCCGTTGACGAAATTGAAATCCAGGTTGAGCGAGAGGCCAGAGGAAATGGCATGGCCGTCGAGGTTGTCGTAGATGATCTTGTTCGGGTCGGAGGTGAAATCCGGCACGATCTGGTTGCTGAAATACGTGTAAAACAGCGAGGCGTCCAGCCCGATAAAACCCGCCCGGCGCGGGTAAAATTTGCACACGTAATTCAGGTTGCCGTTCCAGGAGCGTTCGGGTTGCAAGTCCTCCCGGATCACCACCTCGCGGGCGCCGGTGAGTGCGGCGTGGTCTTCGGTAAAAATATTGGCCACGCGGTAACCCGAGCCTGCCGTGAGGCGCAGGATATTTTGCGCGTTTCTGGCCCATTTCCAACTGAAACGCGGCGTCAGAATGTTTCCGTGCACGGAGTTGTAGTCGTAGCGCAGGCCGAGCAGCAGGCGGTTGCGGGCGTCGAGTTCGATTTCGTCCTGCAAAAAAACGCCGGGCAGCCAGGTTTGGGAGGGCGCGTTGCGGATACCGTCGGGTGTGGCCGTAGCGGGCGTATTGTCATCGTACAAGGTGTAGCGCAGGGCCGCGCCGAGCAAAGCATCGTGGTGTTTTCCGAACGGCAGGTCGGTGGTGAGTTGCCCGAATGCGACCTGTTGTTTGCCGAAATACACGGTTTTTCCGTACACGGAATTCTGGTCGTGCAGGTTCCAGGAAGCATCGAGCATGATGCGGCGGCGGGCGGCGGGCAACTGGTATTTTCCCAGAAATTCGATGCGGTTGGTGTAAATACTTTCCCCGTAAATGCTGTCGGAGCCGCGCCATTCGGGCGTCCAGTCGAGTTCGCCGCCGAAGCGGTCTTCGTACACGTAACGCACGGCGAAGGAAGCGACGCGGTTGTTTCGGCGTTCGAAATTCCATTTATTGAACACCGAAATGCGGTCCTGCAAGGTCACGTCGGTGAAGTTGTCGCCGTTGATATCGAGGCGGTTGTTGAATTTGAAGTAATTGATTCCCAGCAAAGTATGCGCTGCACCCAGGCGGGCTGCTACAGCTCCGTCGAAGTTCAGTTCGCCGATATTCGTGCCGAATACGTCCACGAACAGGCGTGGCGCCGTAAGGGCGTTTTTGGTGATGATATTTACCATGCCGCCCACCGCTTCAGAACCGTACAGCGTTCCGGCCGGACCTTTCACTACTTCGATGCGCTCCACAAGTCCGTTGGGGATGCCGCTCAGTCCATACACCGTGGAGAGCCCGCTCACGATCGGCATACCGTCTATGGTCACCATCGTGTACGGTCCTTCCATGCCGTTGATGTGGATGTCGCCGGTGCTGCAAATGTTGCAGTTGAGTTGGGGCCGCACGCCGTTGACGACCGTGAGCGCTTCAAAAATGCTCGGGGTAGCGTTTTTCTGAAAAAACCGCGGCGTGTAAATCTCCACCGGAATGGGCGAAGCGTCTTTGGTCACCTCTTTCATGGTGGCTGAAACGACAACCGTGCCGAGGGCATTTTCAGCGGGTTCGAGGAGGATGGTTTGTTCCGTTTCGGTGCTTTGAAGCCGGCCCGACCAGGTATTGTAACCGAGCAAGCGCACGGAAACGGTGCCGGGCATATCGAGTTGAAATT
>JAKQJD010000602.1 GCA_029561355.1 Bacteroidota bacterium
CCTGGATGGCCTGCACGAGCAATTCCAGGGCGACTGGTCGAAAATGATCCCATACTTCTCCGCCCGCCGCGCTGCCGATGGCGATGCTATCGCCGAACTCGCCCAGCGCAATTTTATCGAAATGCGCGACCTCGTGGCCGACCCGAAATTCCTGCTGCGCAAAAAAATCGCCGCGCACCTGCACGCGCAACACCCCGGATTTTTGCCTGTCTATTCCATGGTCACGTTCAGCAATACGCCTTATCACATTGCACTGGAAGAAGACGAGGCTCAAAACCGCCTGTTCAGCCAGATTCTCCGCCTGGAGAACATTGAAGAAAACTGGGCAGAAAACGGTAAGGTGGAGGAGATTTTTCTGGAGTGGATGGCGGGGAAAGGTTGAGGGTTGAGATGGTTGAGAATGTTGAGGGTTGAGATGGTTGAGGGTGTTGAGGGTTGAGATGGTTGAGGGTGTTGAGGGTTGAGAATGTTGAGGGTGGTAACTCATGCAAATCAGGAGTTTAAACGGCTTCGGAGAAGCCCAACATTTGTAGACTGCCGTGAGCAATGAACCATTGGCTTCGGAGAAGCCCAACATTTGTAGAAGCCCAACATTTGTAGCCAAATATTTGATGCCAATTGAATGCCTTTCCTCTGCCCATAACCTTGAGTTACCACCCTCAACAATCTCAACAACCTCAACCCTCAACAACCTCAACAATCCCCTCTTTTTCCCATCTACGAAAAATTTCGTAGAAAAAATTTGCATCTACGAAATTAATCGTAGATGTTTGTGGCTCGAATTCGAAGTACACATTTATCCAAGCAATTTTTACATGAAACCCACCGATTCCGAACTGGAAATCCTGCAAATACTCTGGCAGCAGGGAGCAAGCACTGTGCGCACAGTGAACGACCTGCTGAACGAGCAGCGCAAAAGCGGCCTGGCGGCTGTGCGCAACGTCGCCAAACCGAAAGATGCCATCGGCTACACCACCACTTTGAAAATGATGCAGATCATGTTTGAAAAAAAAATGGTGACCCGGGAGGAAGAAGGCCGCACCCACCTGTACAGCGCTGCGGTGCAGGAAGGTGACACACAATCGATTCTGCTTCAGGAATTTGTAGACAACACGTTCCGGGGGAATGCAGCAAGGCTGGTCATGCAGGCGTTGGGCAACCACGAAGCCAGCGCCGACGAACTGGACGAGATCAAGGCACTCATCGCTCAAATTGAAAACCACCCGCCCAAATCATGAACGGCAGTTTCGTTATTTCCGATTCCGTTGTACGTGCCCTTGGCTGGACGCTGGCACACACACTCTGGCAAGGCGCCGCTTTATCTTTGATTCTGCTGGTATTGCTGACACGGCTGCACAAGGCGCGGCAACGTTACCTGGCAGCATACGGCACTTTGATGGCTGTATTTTTTGCCGCCGTGGCAACTTTTTGCTGGATTTTCGAGCCCGCATCTTCCACTTCAACAAATGCGAATGATGTACCCACCTTCGGTCCTTTTATTGCTACGCAGCAGCAAATAGTGCAGCAGGGTTGGATGGGGAACGCCACGGACTGGCTTGAAAGTCATTACGTTGCGATCGTGCTGGTCTGGCTGATCGGTTTCATTTTTTTCATGATCCGCCTGAGTACCGGACTCTGGCAGGTGCATAAACTGCAAACGCAACATCTAAAACCCGTCGGAGCCGCCTGGCAAGCGAAAATCGATACGCTCAGCGAACGGCTCGGATTGAAAAAAACCGTCCGCCTGTTCGAATCGGCGCTGGCACGTTCGCCCATGGCGATCGGCTGGATCAAGCCGGTCGTACTGTTTCCCGTCGGACTTATCAACCACCTCAGCCCTGCCGAAGTGGAAGCAGTGCTTGCCCACGAACTGGCGCATATTGCCCGCCGCGACTGGCTTTTCAACCTCTTGCAGGCGTTCGTGGAAGCGCTATTTTACTATCACCCCGCCGTGTGGTGGGTGTCGGCCGTCATTCGGAGCGAGCGGGAAAACTGC
>JAKQJD010000613.1 GCA_029561355.1 Bacteroidota bacterium
TCCCGGCGAGGCGAGCAATGGAAGTTTCTTTATCGCCCAGGTGGATCCTGCAGGTAATTTCATGTGGATGGATACGGACGTCAGTACACTTCCGGAAGATTGCATCGGCTGGACACTCGCAGTTGGCCCCACGGATATTTATGTGGCGGGTATGCACGAAGGCATTTATTCGAGTCTGCGCCGCTACAGTTTCAGTGGCGCCCTGCAGGCGGAAATAATCGTGGACATTCGCACCATCAGCGACCTGATGCTCGACGAGCAGGGAAGGCTGTATGCGGTGGGTACGGCTTCCCCTTTTACCTTTTTTAACAACATGCCCGTGCCTTCTCCGGTTGAGTTTACAGGCTACGTGAATTACATCGCGCAACTCGATTCGTTCTTTCAGGTGCAATGGATCCGCTCGACCAATTACATTACCTTCGACGAACACCCGAAAGGTGCGGTTTTCAACGGCCGGCCGATGCTGCTGTCTCTCGACTTCGATGCAGGGCAGAATGGACAGGGTAATTACCAGTTGAAAGAATACTCCGTGGAAGGCGACTTGTTGCACACGGATTCCATTCTTTCAGGTTTTTTCTTCCAGAATTACGAGCATTTCGCTTTGCAGCCGTTTTGCGACCGCTTGCTGCTGGCGTATCCTTCGGACGGCGGATTTGCCCTGAAATCGTTCGATGCCGAATTTCAGGATACGGTGTTGCTGCAAAGTTCGGACGGCAATTTTTCAAGTTCCATTCCTTTCATTTGTACGCAGGGCGAACACGCTGTGCTGGGCTCCAGTTTCCGGAATGCGGAACTGAGCATTGCCGGCGGTTTTGATGAACTGCACAACAGCAAAACGCCCGACCCGCAGGAGTTTATACTGGTTCTGGAATGTGACGGCGCCTCCAGCGGCAGCGAGGATATTTCGCAAGCGCCTGTTTCGTGGAATTTGACGCCCAATCCGGCGGGCGCAATAGTTTATCTGAATAGAAAAAATGAAAACGATGCGCAGGAAGTATACCTGGAATTGCTGGATGCGCAGGGGCGTCGTTGCCGGTATGAGAAATCGTCGGAACATCAGATAGCCGTTTCCCTGGAAACCATTCCGGCGGGCATTTATTTTGTGAGGGTAACGGGGAAAACGGGCACGATGATACTGAAAGGAATAAAACAATAACCTTCCTACAGAACCGAAGCAGCCCAC
>JAKQJD010000619.1 GCA_029561355.1 Bacteroidota bacterium
AGGCACCATCGCCATCGGCGCCGACGCGGACATTTGCATTCTGGACCCAAATAAAAAGCATACGCTTTCTGCAAAAACGCACCACATGCGCACCGATTATTCCGCATACGAAGGATTCGAAGTAACCGGAAAAGTGGAAACGGTCCTACTGCGGGGTAACGTTGCTATTGAAAATGAAAAATGTTTGCTTCAGCCGGGTTTTGGTCAGTTTGTGGTCAGAAAAGCGCAGTAGCACACGGTAACGCGGCTCAACCTCTCAACCCTCAACCTCTCAACAATTAGTAACATGCCAAGAATCATAAAATCAGGCCTAATCCAAATGAGCCTTCCCATGACGGAGGGCGAAGGCAGCATTCCCGAAATCTGCAATGCCATGGTGCAGAAACATATTCCGTACATCGAAGAAGCGGGGAAAAAGGGCGTCCAGATTCTGTGTTTGCAGGAAATCTTCAACACACCCTATTTCTGTCCGAGTCAGGATGCCAAGTGGTACGTCACGGCTGAATCCGTGCCCGGCCCAACGGTTGAAATGATGCAGGAATACGCCAAAAAATACCAGATGGTGATGATCGTTCCGATTTATGAAAAAGAACAGGCGGGCGTGTTGTACAACACGGCGGCCGTGATCGACGCGGACGGCACTTATTTGGGGAAATACCGCAAAAACCACATTCCGCACACTTCCGGTTTCTGGGAAAAATACTTCTTCAAACCGGGTAACCTGGGCTACCCTGTTTTTGAAACACGTTACGCCAAAATCGGCGTGTACATCTGTTACGACCGGCATTTCCCCGATGGCGCGCGTTGTCTCGGCCTGAACGGTGCCGAGATCGTGTACAATCCTTCAGCCACGGTGGCAGGGCTTTCCCAATACCTGTGGCAACTGGAACAACCGGCCCACGCTGCCGCGAACGGTTATTTTATGGGTTGCATCAACCGGGTGGGCACGGAAAAACCCTGGAATCTGGGCAAGTTTTACGGCAGTTCGTATTTCGTGGACCCGCGCGGACAAATCTTTTCCCAGGCATCCGAAGATCAGGATGAATTGTTGATCGCTGAATTCGACCTCGAGATGATCGATCAGGTGCGTTCCACCTGGCAGTTTTTCCGCGACCGCCGGCCCGAAACCTATGGTAAAATAACTGAACTCTGACCCAATGGCTGAATACCTGCGACCACAATCAGAAGAAGAATTCCA
>JAKQJD010000626.1 GCA_029561355.1 Bacteroidota bacterium
GAACTCTTTTCGTATTTCTCGTAGGGTGAAGCGCTGCCCGACAGTTCTTCCCAGTAGCGCCAGCGGTAGGGCTGCACCAGGTTTTCGAGCAGGTATTTTTCGGTGTACTGCTTGGATTCACGTTTGATATCGGCGAAATAATTGGTCAGGCCTTTGGTGAGCCCGATCAGTTCGACGATCAGGATGAGCGCCACGCTGCCGTCGACTTCTTCCTTTTTCACCTGCGCGTCGGCGAGCGCCTGCTGGAAATTGGCGGCATAGAAATCGGCCAGTTCCTGGAGTTTGAACTTGAGACCGTCGCTGTACATTTCCGGGAATTCGGCGATGGACTTGAGTTTTTTCTGGTTCTGGAAATCCTGTTTGATGGATTCCAGCAACTGGTTGGCACGGGAAGCCGTCTGGTCGTAGGCGGTGCGCAGGCGAAACTGATCGGCGGGTTTGAGTTCGGCCTGGCCCGATTGGACGCGAATGGCATCGCTTTCCGCCTGGATGCGCAGGTCGCGGTATTTCACCATAAAATCCGTGTTGAGGAATTGGTAGAGAGCGGGCGCGACTTTTTTATTCGGCTGGGCGAAGGCGCTGAAAAAGGCCAGCAAAAAGCAGGAGAGAACGAGGATATTTTTCATGATGACGGATCTTTTTTGAATCGTTTGTCATCATGTGTTGCGAGCGGGCGGGATGTACCCGGGGATTGTAGAATATTTTAGGTCAATGATTAGAATAATTGGACAAAAACAATAACATTACATTGTAGATCAATTAGTTACAACCGTAAAACTTCGACAAATCGGCATTTTTGTATTTTCCGGCTTGAAGAGGGGATGCGACCTTTACCCTGTCATTAAAAGCCAGCACCATGAAAAGAATTTCTATTATCTGCATTTTACTATGGTTCGCGACGAACCAGTTAATCGCTCAAAACGGCTATTGGGAGGCCGCTGTAGGGCCTTATGGTGGAAACTCCAACATTATCCCTACCAATTCAAACCGGCTATATGCCCGCCATTCACACGGCTTTTTTCACCGCTCGACGGATTATGGCCTGCATTGGCAGCCATTTGAAATACAATCCGCCGATGTGAATGCGTACAGCGAAGAATTGTATATCGCGCCCTCGGGCAATTTTTATTCGCTCGTTTTAAAACAGGGCGGCAATAACTGGGCAAAATACCTGTACAGATCGACCGATGACGGTCAAACCTGGGAATTGCGCAGCAACCAGCCCTATCTGACGCATGTGTGGGAAACACCCTCGGGAAACCTGATCGGATACGATCCGAGCCAAAACCTGTACCGTTCCACAGACGCCGGTCTGACCTGGCAATCCGTCGGACAAACCAACCTCAACATGTCGCCTTACACCACTACCATATCCTTCGGCAGCGGAAATCGCATCCTGCTGGCCGACTGGAACGGACTGGTGTATTCGCTGAACGACGGCCAAACCTGGAACGAAGGCGGGGACTCGGGCTCTTTTTTCAACCAGGTAACCATGACATCTTCCGGAACGATCTTCCGGATCGATAATGGCGACCTGACGCCCGGGTCGCTCGTGCACCTGTCAAACGACTGGGGATTCAACTGGACGCCGGCAAATATTTCCCTCGATTACGAGGAATACCCGCAAACCATCATGGAAATTGCCGGAGGTCGTCTGCTGATGACTACGAATACACGCATCCATTATTCGGACGATTCGGGCGTTACCTGGTACGTGTTGCCCACCGGAGCCGAACGAGCCAACTGGTTTTATACCTCCTCACCACTCCCCAACGGTGACCTGATCGGGCAATACAAAGACGCCACGTACCGGTCTTCGGATGCGGGCGCCACCTGGACCTTTTCGGCATACGGCATGAAACTGGCGCAAACGAAACAACTGGCATTATTGTCCGATTCTGTGCAACTGGCTGTCACATCCAACGGATTGTGGCGCACTGCCGACGCAGGTGATTCCTGGGACCGGCTTCTGCCCGACACCGGCCAATACGTGTACACTACCCATCCTGTAGCCGTTTTGAATGCCGACCGTTTTGGAGCAGTACTGGGACAAAACCTCTGGTGGACCCAAGACGGGGGGCAACATTTTTCGGACGTCACCCCACCCCATTCCCTGACGCGCGGTTTCCTGTTTGCAGCAAACCAGAACCAGTTGTTTACCACAGATACGCTTGGAGTTGTCCTTTCCAATGATTTCGGGCTTTCCTGGCACAGCGTACTCCCAGGCGAAATTATGGTGGATCTGGAACAACATCCCGACGGGACACTTTTCGCTCTGACGGCCCCCTTTAGCCTCACCACCAATACGCGCCTGCTCCGCAGCAGCGACGGTGGGTGGACCTGGGAAAACATCGTTGTTCCGGGGCTCCAGCCGACGGGCTTTTTCGACTTGACCATCAGCGCGGATGGAGAACTATTGGTGAATGGTTTGGGTACGCACTCCCTGAAAATAGCCCGATCCTCCGATCTGGGAGAAAACTGGACGGATTCGGTCATTCCGGATGGCTATGCTCATAACCCTTTGACTTACAACGCTCTGGATCACATATTCACCGCAGCGGGATCGAATACGCAAATCTTTTCCAGTGTGGACCAGGGTCAGTCCTGGTATTTTCTTCCAAAGTATTCCGATCATGCGAGCCTGATGAACAGCCTCGAAGTGTCGCCTTCTGGTCGGCTCTACATCGTTCCCAGTTCTGCGCCGGTGTATCGATCCAGCAAAAGCACGGTGAACGGCGGCTACATCCGGGGAACCGTACGACGCGATGCAGATGCGGATTGCAGTACGCCGGATGCCCAGGAACCGATCAAAAACTGGATCGTGGAAATTTCCGGCGCCGAAGAACTGGTCGTCAATACTTCCGCAACCGGTCAATACGCCGTATTTACGGACACCGGCCAGTATTCGGTGCGCACCCGCGTCGCGCAAAACCTTTGGTGGGCACTCTGCGATAGTCTGTTCACGGTACAGGTAGACAGTGCCCAAACGGTGGACAGTGTAGACTTCGTGGCAATCGCCACTTCCGAATGCCCGCTCATGACTACCGATGTGGCCATTCCATTCCTCCGTCGCTGTTTTGACAATATGGTATATGTGTCGTACTGTAACGTTGGGGCCGAACCCGCCGACAGCGCCTGGGTTGACGTCCTGCTGGATCCGTACCTGAGTCTGGTCGGCTCCGAACAGCCATACGAGGCCCTGGGCAACAATACCTTCCGGTTTCAGGTGGGCAACGTGGAATGGGGCGACTGCGGGCAATTCACGCTCACTGTGCATGTCGATTGCGATTCCACCATCATCGGCCAGACGCACTGCATCACAACACACGGCTTCCCCGATACCCTGTGTAACCCCGTACCCGGCTGGTCGGGCGCCACGATCCAGGCCAGTGCCAGTTGTCAGGATTCCGTCGTGCGGCTGCAACTCCGCAATACCGGTACCAATACTTCTTCTTTCCTGAATTACATCATTATCGAAGACGACGTAGTACTCCTGCAAAACCAGAAACAATATGAAATAGGTGAGACCTTTAATCTGGATTATCCTGCCAACGGCCACACCTGGCGGGTCGAATCGCAGCAGGAACCGGGCCACCCGTTTTCCAACCTGGCACTCGCTTTCCTCGAAGGTTGTGGCGGGTTTCAGACGCTGGGTTATGTCAACCGCTTCAGCGTGAATGGCTGGGAACCTTCCATCGACCGGGAATGTGTGGAAAACACCGGCGCCTACGACCCCAACGACAAACAGGGTTTTCCGCTCGGCTACGGCTCCGACCACCGTATCCGACCCGGTCAGGCGCTGGAATACATGATCCGGTTCCAGAATACGGGGACCGACACGGCCTTTACCGTGCAGATCCGGGACACGTTATCGGCCTGGCTGGATCCCGGCACCATCCGCCCGGGCGCTTCTTCGCACCCATACACCTGGAGTTTGAGCGGTCAGGGTGTACTCAGGTTCCAGTTCGACGACATTATGCTACCCGACAGCAACGTGAACCTGGCCGGTTCGCAGGGATTCATCAGTTTCCAGATCGACCAGAAACAGGAAGTGCCTCTGGAAACGCAGATCACAAATACCGCAGCGATTTACTTTGATTTCAATACGCCGGTGATCACCAACCAGACACTTCATACGGTTGGCATCGACTACGTCACCGCCGTACAGGATGTGAAAAAACCGGAAGTACCCGTTATGGGCATTCAGCCCAATCCGGCTTCGAGCCAAACGATGGTGGGCCTCCCGCCGGGCACAGAGCGGCTGATGATGTTCGACGCATTGGGCAGGTGCCTGCGGATATTGCCTGCGCGGGGTGCGAAATACCGTTTGGAAAGAGAAAATCTTCCGGCAGGCGTATACGGCTTACGGGCGGAGGACAGGAAAGGTAATCTGGTTGGAGTGGGGAAGGTAATCTGGAAATAAGGAATGTGTTTCGTTTTTTGTGTATAGTGTTTGGCAAGCCGGTTGACTGACAATCTGTTCCCAAACACTACTCACAAAAAACGAAACACCCTTTTACATTATCCTGCACACCTTTCGAGCAACCATTGACGTTCGGCCACATCCGGCGTGTTTTCAATTTCGGTGCGCAGTTTTTGTCGTGCTGTAGTGCCGGAGGGTAGTTCAACCAGTTTTTTTACAAAAGACAGCAGTTTTTCATTGGTGGTGCGGTGATACCCCAGCCCTTTCTGGCGTCGCAGGTAGGCGCCGAAACTGGTCAGCAGCGAATCCAGCGCTTCCCATTCCCCCAGTTCGAAATAACTGCGCAGCAGCATCCGGCGCGCTTCGAGTTGGTGCAGCGCGTCGTCGAAGTTGATCTGTTGCAGCAAAGGCATGGCCTGCGCGTAATCCTGTTTTTGCAGGTGCAGGTACGCCAGGTTGTATTTGTACAGGTTGTCGCGGTCGCGCGGGTGAAGCGCTTCGCGGTACTGCTGCAGGAAATCGCGGGTCCAGGGTTCTTCGCCGAGCACTGCGCCGATGCGGATAATATTTTTGTAGGTGAATCCCGACATCCAACCGTCTTCCAGCAGGAAGCCGCGGGTCAGCGCGGCGCGGTACAGTTCGAATGCCTCCCGAACGTACGTGCGCTGGCCGGCGTTCATACGCCGGATACAACCGTTGATGGCCATGAGGTACAGTCCGCGCATTTCCGTAGCGGCAAAAATTTCGGCGTGGCGGGCGAGTAATTCCTTCAGGTGTTGAAAACTGGTTTCACCTTCTTCGCCCCCATTTTTCAGCATTTGATACGCGTGAAAATAGATGCCGACGGCAGGCTCAGCGAGCAGGTTTTCCTTGTCTTCCGAATCCAGTATCCTGTCGAGCACGGCAAAATGATACGCCTGTCCGGCCACCGCCTGGTGGGTCAGGGCCACACAGGCCAGGCGCAGCATGTCGGACAGGTAAAAAGCCGTCAGGGCATCGGGCAGCGGTTGCAGGCTCAACCGGGCCGAGCGCTCGCTGCGGCTCGCCATTTCCAGTTTTTCCTGGAGGAGCCGATACCGGAGGTAATGAAATCCGGCGTCGCGCAAGGGTTCGGCTTCCAGGGCTTTCATGGCGCGCTCTTCTTCATATGGAAACATAAAATCGAGCCCCCGTTTGCGCAGCGATTGCAGCAGCCACGGCGCGGAATCGGAGGTGGCATTCCATTCCGACCAGGCCAGATAACCCCGCACGGCTTGCAACAGATAGGAAATGGTGTGTCGCAACCGGGCTGCCTGGTAAACCTGGCCGGGAAAAGCGGCTTCGTGCAGGCGTTCGGCACGCATGGAATCGGGGTGCGCGGCGTGTTGGGTGATGTGTGCGCACAAGGCAGCCACTTCGGGTCGTTTGTTGAAAAGGGAGCATTGCGTCCATTCGCACAGGCGGCGGCGATCGGCGGCGGGAAGTTTTTTGAATAATTTTAATAAGCGGGCGTCCATGAAGACAAAGTTAGACAAACATCAAATTAA
>JAKQJD010000628.1 GCA_029561355.1 Bacteroidota bacterium
GGGCACATTCGGGTCGATCGGGATTTGCACCTGCTTTTCCCGGCGGCCGATATGAATGTCGAGCAGGAATTTGACCGGAGCGGCGGCGGCAATTTTTTCCACGGCTTCCAGCGCCAGGTCGGAGTTGAAAATAGCGTAGTAGTGCAGGTAATTACCTGAAAAACGTTCGTTGCCGCGGGGAATGCCATTTCTGGTGGTAGCGAGCATCGACTCGATGGGGTCGAGGTAGCCCGTCACCCAATCATCATACCACGGTGCACCGGCCGGATAACCGCGCCAGCGTGGCATCTGGAAGTGCAGGGTCATAATCTGCAGGCTGTTCTGGTGAGGTTTGTGGTAGCCGTCGGCACCCCATTTTTCCGCTTCCTGCCGCAGTGCGGCGGCGGGGTCTTTGGATGCTGCAAACCGTTGAAGCGTCGTGCTGTCCGGCGCTTGTCCGCAGCAACCCGATTCGGTGAGAATCTGGGCATCGGGTGCATTCGACAGCCGTACGTAGTGCCAGCGCTGCCCGATTTTTTTATAGAGGATTAATTGAAAAGTATTCACCAATAATGTGTTTTCTGGCATTTCATTTTTTAACCGGTAGTGTTATAGAAAAGTTCGTGCCAGACTTTTTCAGGAAACGGTAGAGCATACCCCTGTTTTGGACTTCATTTGCAAATAAACGGTTTTTTTGTTTTTTGGTATTAGTTATCAGTTATTGGTTATTAGTTATCAGGGTGGTGGAGCGAGCGTTTGTACATTGCCCGGCGGTTTGGGAGTTGAGGTAATTGATGGCAGCGTGCCTATTTTGCGTAAACGAAGGCGCCATCTGTACGTTGCCTTGGGTTTGATGTTTGAGTGTCCAGGAGCAACGTGTCCTCCTGGACACTCAAACATCAAACCCAAGGCAACGTACAAACGCTCGCTCCACCACCCTGATAACTGATAACTAATAACCAATAACCGATAACTACCAATGCCAGTAGATACAACTTCAAAACCCCGTCGGAGAACACGTTTCCGACGCCGGCTCGGGCGCATTTTTTACACCTGGAAACGGCGCCTGAAATGGCTTTTCGGTGCTGAAAAGTGGGCAAAGCGCAGAGAAACGCCGTTCGAAATAACGGTTTTTGAACACCAAACGCCGTTGCTCCGGCAACTGCGTGCACTCGATATGTATTTGCAGGTGAATAAAATCACCAACCTGCGCCTGGCCGCCGAAAAAATTGACGGCATTGTGATACGCCCCGGAGAAACGTTTTCCTTCTGGTACCTGGTCGGAAATCCTGTCGCCCGCAAAGGATACCTCGAAGGGCTGGTGCTCGATAACGGCCAACTGCGCAAAGGCATCGGCGGCGGCCTCTGCCAGATGGGCAACCTGATTTACTGGATGGCCCTGCATAGTCCGCTGACCGTTGTGGAGCGCTGGCGGCACAGTTACGACGTCTTTCCCGATGCCGCGCGCAAACTGCCGTTCGGGTCGGGCGCTACGCTGGCGTACAACTACATCGACCTGCAAATCAGAAACAACACGAAGGCGGATTTCCAGATATGTGTCCACCTTACAGAAACGGATTTGCTTGGCGCTATCCGCAGCCGGAAAATGCCGGAACACTTCTATGAAGTATTTGAAAGTGAACACTTTATGCGGCACGAGCCCTGGGGCGGTTATTCGCGGCACAACCGGATCATGCGCAGGGTTTTCGAGCGGGCATCCGGAGCGCTGCTGCGCGAAGAGGCTGTAACGGAAAACCATGCGTTGATGATGTATCAGCCATTTGTGGAAGGGGGAAGTTTTATTGTTGATGAGGGTTGATGAGGTTGATGAAGTTTATAAGGTTGATAAGGTTGATAAGGTTGATATTTTGCCGCTCGATGAGTGAACCAATTCATCTTTTTTCGAGCGGCTGAATATCAACCTCATCAACCTTATAAACCTCATCAACCATCCTCAACATTTTCCTATTTTTGCCGCTCAATCATTTAAGCCATGAT
>JAKQJD010000632.1 GCA_029561355.1 Bacteroidota bacterium
TATTCCTTCGAAACCAGCAAGGTCTGGGTGCCGCCGCGCTGACGATACACTTCGATCTGGGCGGTGCCCGGCTGTAAAAAACGCGCGACGTACTGGCCGTTGCTGCCGGAAATGGAGCCTTCTCCTTTTAAACGAACGCTCAATTGACTGGAAGGCACCCCGTCCACTGCAATTTGCAGCGGATTGTCGACGCCGATGTAGCACACGTTCATTTTATTCAGTTCGATGGCTACGGCACTGCCGGGCGCTGAGGTGTCGGGTATCGCAGGCGCCGGGAGCACGTTTTCCGTTACAGCCGGAGCAGGTACGGCCTGGCTTTCAGGCGCAGCGTTCGATTTGTTCGCCTGTACCAGATTGGAGCCGTTTTGCCCGGAAAATGAAGCCGCATCGAGCCCCTGTACAGGCTCAGGGTAGAGCGAAAATGCACCCGGCGCAGCCGCATTTGTAATGGCAGGCACACACAGGATAGTGGTCATGCCGGTTAGTAATAATACCAGCAACAACAGAGCGGAGCGGTTGGAGCGTTGGGCAGAAATACCTGCGATACGCAGGATACGGATACTGAAATGGTCATTTCCGAGCGCATTCATGGCAAATGGATTTTGATGGTGAACAGGATTTAGTTTGATTTCGGTCAGCGTGCGTGCATACTCCAGGCGGTGGCGGCTGTACCGCAACACCGTATCGTCGCAGCAATATTCGCGACGGCGGCGGGCTTCACCTGAAAGCAGCCAAAACAGGGGATGATAGAAGAAAAAAGTGTCGAGACTCAACTGAAGCAGGTTGACGAGATAGTCGTAGCGGCGCACGTGGGCCAGTTCGTGCAGCAACAACGCTTCCACCTGTACAGGCGATAATTGCAACAACATGCCCGCAGGGAACAGAATAACGGGCTTCCAGAAGCCGAGTGTCAGCGGCTCCGTAACGTATTTACTTTCAAGCAGTTGAATGTTTCGCCGAACGCCAAGCCGGTCCGACCATTGGCGGCACAGGTCGGAAAACTGCTGATTGGGGGCCGAAGTGCCTTTGGACCGCAAACGCTGCGCCAGCAGGTAGCCGCCCAACAGACGGAGGAAAAGCGCCGCTACACCCAGGAACCAGATCCACCCGAGCAAAGCGGACTGCTTTTCCAGCCAGTCTATGATACTATCTTTCAGCGGTATTTCGGGAGATGCCGGAGGAGAAATCAGCGGCGAAGCAGCCGGTTGTAGCGGAGTGTTTTCAGGAAAAACGACCGCCGCAGACGCTTCGCTTTGCAGGGCATGGAGCGATTGGATGCGCTCGAATTCTTCAAAAAAAGTAATACCCGACCAGACAGCCGCCAGACTCATGGCAACCAGGGCACAAACGTATCCTGCACGGTTATGCAGTTCATAAAGCCAGTAAAACGCCTTGAAAATCACGAAAATCAGGCTGATTTGCCATATAGAGTGGAGCACTGTCCATCCCAGCGCCTGCGTAAGAATGGTCCAGAATTCAGGAATTTGTATCATAAAAAGTATGGATTCGGCTTGAACGGTATTATTTCTTTTCCTTGTTGATTTGCTGATCCAGCCAGTCCTTCAACTCCAGCAGCGTTCCGGGAGAAGATTTGTCCTGCCCCAATGCATGCATCATCATTTGTAGCGCCGAGCCGCCGAAAGCGGTTTGCATCATTTTTCCCGCCAGTTGCTGTTTTACTTCCGTTTCCTGCACAGCGGCGCGGTACAGGTGCGCTCCCTGCGTGTCGTCTTTTATCAGCACCTCTTTTTCGGTCAGCCGCTGAATCTGTTTCAATACGGTGGTATACCCCACTTCTTTTCTGGCAGCAATGCGGTCATAAATGTCGCGCACGGTAACAGGCTGCAACTCCCAGATCAATTGCAGAATCTCCAGTTCCGCTTCGGTAGGTTCGTATATTTTATCGGACATCTTGTATCGTTTTTAATGATGAAGTAAAGATAATACGACAGTTGTCGTAATTGCAAATTTATTTACGACAACTGTCGTAAAATTTTAAATTTTAACATTTACGATCAAGTTTAGAGCAAAAACAGGCGGGATGTAAAATGACACTTCA
>JAKQJD010000647.1 GCA_029561355.1 Bacteroidota bacterium
TCGCTATGCTATCGGTGGCAGCCAGAGCGACTGGCAAACGGCCGGTCAACTGGTCATCACGGGCGCCGGGCTGGAATTCCGCCCGCGGCTGCCGAAAGCGCCGGAAAATCTGTCGCCTGCTCCGGATAATCCGCCTGTAGCTGACCCCACCGGAAGCCCGGCTACGCCGTCCGCACCCGCTTCAAGTACACCAAAAAAACGCGGAGGAAAATGGGGGTAAGTCGCAAGGGTGGCACGGCCTTCAGGCCAATGCCCTTGACTTAATGGTGTCGGGATGGCACTTCCATGGCGTCGCAATATCTGGCAGGCACAATATTACATTTTCGATGGCCTGAAGGCCAATGTTATTGGATGAAGATTGGCATCTCCTTAAAAGCGGGCGACCACGTCCGGGGCGACCACGTCCGGGGCGACCACAAGGGTCGCCCCTACCAAACACCCCGGCCTCCAATTCAACCAATGCCAAAGGGGAATTGGTAGGGGCGACCCTTGTGGTCGCCCTGGACGTGGTCGCCCTGGACGTGGTCGCCCCTATGCGGCATTACCCAAAAACCTTAAGTCAACGGCATTGCCCTTTAGGCCGTCGGGAAGAGGCCATTCATGGCCGTAGTTATGAAAAAAAGCGCCTTAAAAGGCGCTTTTCCCGACAGCCTGAAGGCTGTGCTACCGACACATTTTATCACTTTCAAAAATCACAAACCATGTTTGCTACCAAAAATAGTCCAGTTTTCGCCGGCATCGCTGCCGCAGTTGTTGTCGCTGTCATTGTCAGTATCGGGTACCACCTGTCGCCGATGGGCTCCCCGATGGAAACTTTTTTCTTTGCCCTGGGCGGTAAATTGCCCAACGGTTTTATCCAGATTGTTGCCTTCGGCGGTTTTTTCACGGCGCTGTTCAGCCTGCAGGCAATTTCGAAACGCATCGATTTCGAAGAAGCCGCCTACAACGCCAAACTGCTGCCCGAATCGGAACAGTTCGTTTTGTACCCGGAAGACGTAGCGCGTATCAAACTCGATACCATCGAAGCGGAACGCCACTTCGGCCCACGTATGCTGACCGATCTGATCAAACAGACCGCCACCAAGTTCCGCTCGAACAACTCCCCTGCCGACGCCCTGGAAATCACCAAAACCGTGAGCGCCCTGCAATACAAAGCACTCGAAAAAGAGTTCTGGCTGGTGGGTATTTGCCAGACGCTGATTCCTACCTTCGGCTTCCTCGGTACGGTGTGGGGACTCGCTTCGGCTATTCTCAGCCTGGGTAGCATCAAACCGGTGAGTATGGCTGCCAATACAGCGGCCACAAGCGCAGTGGCGACTCCGCCTTCGGGTCAGGTAGCGCTTTCCGCAGGTGACATCGAAACGCTGGTGGACCACATGGGTATGGCGTTTTTTGCCACGATG
>JAKQJD010000654.1 GCA_029561355.1 Bacteroidota bacterium
ATAGCATGATGCCAAAAAATAATATGAACCGCAATGTGGAATTGCCTCTAAACACCTTTACATGGATTGTCGGTACAAGATAAGGTGTACACGTGACCAAGAGTGAAAACAAATATTTAAGTTTGCAAAGAATTTGAATGAATAGTTTTTTTGTAAAAAATTGAATATCAAATTATTAGAAAATATAATGATTTGTTTTTGCAAATAAAAAAGTAGCACAAATGCAGGTTTTCGAGGTGATAAAAATGCTGGAAACGGCAGAGATCAGGGACATGCGGATTATCCTGCGTTCCGACTGGTTCAACTACCGCGCCGACGTACGGCAGTTGTTTGAAATCCTGGTGCGGGCGGCGGCTTCCGGAGAGGGCAGTATGCCGGACAAGGCCGTGATTTTTAAAAAAATTTACCCGGAAAAAGAATTGGATGACCGCCTGCTGCGGCTGCTCGGCAGTTGGCTGACGGATGTGATCGAGGATTACCTGCGCTGGAAATCCATGCACGCCAATCCGGTAGGCGGCTATATGGTACTGGCATCGGCTTACCGAAAAAAAAACCTGCCCGGTCTGTTTCAAAAAAATATCCGGCTGGCGCAGGAACGCCTGGAACAGCAACCCATTCGCAACGCCGATTACCTGCGACAAAAACACGATGCGCTGGCGGAAAAATTCCGCTTCGAGGCGGCTACCAAACGAACGGAAGCGCTCAACGTGCAGGGTATGTCCGATGCGCTGGACCACTGGTTTTTTGCCCAGAAATTGCGGCAGATCTGCACGGCGCTTTCCCACCAGAACGTTTTCAAAACGGAATACAAATTCTCTTTACTCGGGGTGATACTGGAGCAAATCGAGCACGAAAACCTGCTTCAGTACCCTGCCATCGACTTATACTATCATTGTTACGTCGTGTTGAGTGAGCCCGACAACGAAGCGGGTTTTGCGCGGTTTCTGGAAAAAATCGTGGAGCATGGCGCCTGTTTTCCGGAAGAAGAACTGCGCGACCTGTACGTACTCGGCCTGAATTTCTGCACCCGGCGCATCAACGAGGGCTCGCAGGCGCACGTGCGGGCAGGATTCGAATTGTACCGGGCAGGCTTTGAAAAAAAGATATTTCTGGTGGATGGCGTCCTGTCGAGGTTCACCTACCGCAATGCTGCGGCGCTGGGTTTGCTGCTGGGCGAACTGGAATGGGTGCGCACATTTCTCGAAGAATTCCGCGCATTTATCGAGCCCAGATACCGCGACAGCAACTACTATTTCAGCCTGGCCCGCTGGGAATATGAAATGAAAAACTACGACGCGGCCCTGCTTTTGCTG
>JAKQJD010000657.1 GCA_029561355.1 Bacteroidota bacterium
ACTGGTGGGGCTGTTGTTGGGAGGAAAAGGGTTTTACGCTTACACGCATTATCAAGATTTCCGGCAGGATCCGGCCTCCATTATCCTCTCCGCCAAACTGCATATACCAGCCGCGCTGATCGGCGCCGGCGTTATGCTGGCGCTTACCTTGTGGGAGGCCAGTAAAAATAAAAAGAAAGAATCGGTCACCCGCGAAGTCAATATCTGGCCGCATGACCGCATCAATGAAATGACTGTGGCGGCTGCCGTAGGAGGAATTCTGGGCGCCAAAGTGTTCGACGTTTTTGATAACTGGGAAACGTTTGTTGCCGATCCTGTAGGAACGCTTACATCGGGCGGCGGCCTCGCTTTTTTCGGTGGCCTTGTGCTCGGGTTTATCGCCGTAGTAGGTTATATGTACCGCCACCGGATTCCCTTTTTGCCGACGGCCGATGCCGTGGCGCCTGCACTTACAGTCGGTTACGGCGTAGGCCGTATCGGCTGCCAACTCAGCGGCGACGGCGACTGGGGCATTGTGAACACCGCCCCCAAACCCGGCTGGATGTCATTTCTGCCCGATTGGATGTGGGCGTATAAATACCCGCACCACGTGCTGAACACGCCGTCGACCGACCCGGTGATGAGCGAACCCATTCCGCACTGTGCCTGGGATTACTGTATGCAACTTTCCCAACCGGTATTTCCCACGCCTTTCTACGAAATCCTGATGATGGCAGTCGTATTCGCCATTCTCTGGTTTCTGCGTACCCGCGTAAAACCGCTGGGAATGCTTTTCTTTATTTACCTCGGCCTCATCGCTATCGAGCGGTTTATGATTGAAAAAATCCGGGTAAATGTGCTGCACGACGTATTCGGTATGCAACTGACGCAGGCAGAGATTATTTCTATCGGCCTGTTTACGGTAAGCGTGGTGGGTATGGCGGTTGTCTGGAAGAAAAGTAAAGAGTGATGAGTTATAAGTTATTAGTTATGAGTTACTGGTGGTACCCCCCGGCATTTTCAATTCAGAAACCAAGGGTTACCACCAGTAACTCATAACTAATAACTCATAACTCATAACTCTCTCTCCATTTTCCACCGTTTGTGGCTCCAAAGCCACTGTTCCGGCTGTTTGCGTATATCATTTTCCAGCAAATCCGCGTATTTCTGGGTAATAGCCTTTTCAGACATAACTGACGGATCGGCACATATTTCTTCGAACTCGATTTCATAAAGACCGCGGCTTCGCCGCACGGTACGGTAGTAAATGACCGGAAAGGAAAATTTGCGGGCCAAGACGTCGGTACCTGGCAAGGTGGCTGTGGGCTGCCCGAAAAAATTTACCCAATGCGCACTTTTTCGGCTGCTGGGCGACTGATCGCCCAAAAGGATAAAAACCGCCGCTTCGGTACTGCGTTTGCGCATGACGCGAAAAAGGTCTTCCATACTCACCAGTTCCATACCGGTCCGTGAGCGTGCATCGTTGAAAAAATTTTCTACCGTTTTGTCACTCACGGGTTTGAAGGCGGTAATGGTTGCGCCGTGAAATGTCGGCGGCATGGATAACCCGCCCCATTCCCAATTGCCGAGGTGGCTGCCCGCGAGAATAACGGACCGGTTTTGATCCAGATAAAAGTTGACCAATTCCGGATTAACAGGCCTGCACCTGCGGGTGGCTTCCGCAGGCGAAATAGTAGATGATTGCAGCGATTCCAGCGATACATCGGCTAGGCTGCTATAAAATTGCCGGATAATCTGTCGGATTTCATCGTTCGATTTTTCCGGAAACGCGCGCCGCAAATTCCCTTCCACTACCTTGGAGCGGTACCGCACTACACGGTACAGTAAAAATGCCAGCCCATCCGACAATACATATATTACCCGGAATGGAATGGCGCCGAAGGAGGCCAGGAGGAACTTTAAAAGGAAATGCTTGATTCGTGACATGCGGCAAAAGTACATCGACTTGACAAATGCAAATCCCGTTACTTTTCAGCATTTTTACGGCTTCAACCGCACCGATCTATGATACTTCTTGTTTCCGACGCCCTGATTGCGCTGCTGGCCACTTCGGTCGTCGCCTCGTCCGTTTTTGTAACGCTTCGGGCCTGGAAAGGACGCTGGGAAAAACGCAAGCAGATTGAAACCGGGTTGTTGGGCCGGGAACTCGGCTTGTCGGCAGTGCCCGATCATTCGCTGGGGCTTACCCGGCAATTGCAGGCATTCGATTTGTTTGCCCGGGAGCGTTCTTCGTGGTTCAGGAATGGACGCGTGACCAATATTTTGCGGGGGCAGGTAAACGGCACGGACATGTACCTTTTCGATTATACCTATGTTGTTTCCACAGGCAAAAGTTCGCACCGCGTTACCCAAACCGTCTTTTTTGCCAATGATAAAGACTGGTATTTGCCCGATTTCCGGCTGAAACCCGAAACCTGGTGGCATAAAATACTGGCGGCTATCGGCTGGGAATCGGACATCAATTTTTCCGAGAGCCCCGAATTTTCCGAAAAATTCCGGCTGACCAGCGAGTTCGAGGAACTCATCCGGAAACAATTCACCCCCGACTTGCAGGCATTTTTAACGGAGCGCCCGCCCACGCACATCGAAGGCAGCAACTATTATCTCATTGCCTACAAACCAAATAAAGTGTTATCTCCGGAAGACGCCCGCGGCTTTTTTAAACATTGCTGTGATCTGGTCGTTATGCTGAAAAAAGATGGCAAAACGGAATTGCTGGACCTGGCTGAAATGAAGAATAGTGCCAAGTCCGAAGTCGGTAGTTCGAAGGTGCTTCAACATCGGAAGTAACTGCAACTCCATTCCTGTCGAAACATATTTTTACACAAATGCTACACGACTTCGCACTGACAACCTCGCACTTCGAACTTTTCCAGTACCTTTGCGGCTCTTTTCCCGGATATTTTTTCCAAAACTCTGACGTCTCGCAATGAGCGATCCTATCAATCATGAATGCGGTATCGCGGTGGTGCGACTGCTCAAGCCACTCGAATTTTACCATAAAAAATACGGTACGGCCTTTTATGGGGTGCAAAA
>JAKQJD010000003.1 GCA_029561355.1 Bacteroidota bacterium
ACTGGTGGAGTAGGCGGATTTGTTTGGTTACAAGGCGCTCCCATGAAAAGTAATGCTGAAAAAATCAGCATGATGGTTGCAACTGTACCGTGTTTGTGTGGTAAAAGTAAATTTTTCATTTGAACGATTGTTGTTACTGATTTTCCAGTTGTTTTGCATTAGAAGCATAAGTATCTGAAAAACCACAGTTAAAAATTGATACTAAATACGGTTAGTATAGTTTTATTTTTATATTTATTGTTTTTTGGTTGGCAAGAACGGCTGGATGTGCGACGTGGCGGCGAGCGTTGGCTTTTGCGGGTTGGCTTTCGCCGCCATGTGCGCACATCCGTTGTTCTTCACTTTTATATTTGTTGCATCAGGCTAATTTTACCAATCAACCCTGTGGTGCGAAGCCTGTCAATCCCCAAATCGCTCCGAGTATCATTGAACACCAAATACAGAAACGACAGCGGGCGGTATTCCCAACTCAGACGGGCGTTCCACCTACCCGTTTTGTCCAAGGAATTGTACTGGTAAAACACCGTGCCCTGCAAGTGCGGGTTCAGGGCGAGGCGCAAGCCGCCGGAGTAGAGGTGAACGTCCTTGTCCTCGTCGTTTTCACCGAGCGAGCGTGCCCGGTTCAGTTCGTAATCGAGGGTGAGGGCGGCGTGGGGCATGGGCGCAATGCGCAGCCCGGTGGTCAGGGTGAGCAGCCTGCCGTCGTAGAATTTCCCGAAATTGGCGCTGATATCGCCCGACAGTTTGCGGCTGCGGTCGGTGTTGTACTGCACGAATTTTCGGGTATAAAAATACCTGCCCTCCGGCACGAGGATGCCCAATGGCTCGAACCCGAAATCAATGTTTTGCCAAGTAGGGAACAGCGAAACTTCCAAAAACGAATTGTCTTGGAAAAACAAATAGACCGGGAACAGATAGAGGTCAGCCTGTTGGAATTTCCCGTTGGAGGCATTGTGGTAATAATTGATGAAAAAGCCCGGGTCAGCCCTTCGAAGGTAGGACTTCTCTTTTTTCGGTCGCCAGATATAATAGCCGCCGGGGTTGTGGTGGATGACGTTCTGCCCGAAAGTGAAACCCATGCCGGGCATGTAGTCCTGCGACACCCATTTTGTCACCCAACCGGCGTACCAGTCGTTCAGGTTCAGCCCAGCGAAGAGGTTTCCGGCGTGCCCGATGTTGTCCGTACCTTCGTCCCGGCTACCGCTCCAGAAGCCGTTCACTGTCCAGGAGTCGTTGGGGCGGAGGAAAAAATCGGCGGTCAGCGTCGTGTTGTGGTTGCTGATGAACCCCTCGCCCGCCTCGTCGAAGCGATGGGTGAGCATCGCCCCGAAGTTGTTTTGCTTCCCAAAATTTTTCTGGAAACGGGCAAGCCCAAAACTCGCCCCACCTTGCTGCCCCGTGCCCCGCTGGTGGACGTAAAGTGCTGATAATGTGCGCTTTTCGTTGCGGTCGTTGAAGCGCACACCCGCATCAATCGGCACGGCAGCGGCGTTGAACTGGCTGTTCGCCAAGCCAATCGTCCGGCTGAAATAGGGGTAAATGCTGCTGCCGTCGGAAGGGTAAATCCCGCTGTTTTCGAGGAAAAACTGCCGCCGCTCCGGGAAGAACACGTTGAAACGGGTGAGGTTGTTCACTGCCCTGTCCACGTCGGCTTGGGCGAAGTCGGTGTTGAACGTTAAGTCCAAAACGGCGTGGGAATTGACCGCCCATTTGGCATCGCCGCCGATTTTAGGCTTGCCCTCGGCGGGGTCGCCCGTACCGTTGGTTTCCTTTTTTTCGTAATTGTAGAGCAAATAAGGATTCAGGCGCAGATTCAACGCAGGTTTGGGCAGTTCCAAATCCTCCAAACGGGCGGCGTATGTCATGCGGTAGGGCGAAAACGCCTGTGGAATGGGTGGAAAAACCGTTTGCTCGTAGTTGCGGAGTGCCAGGCGGGAGGCGGTAAAGCCCCAGGAGACCGCCTCGCCCGATTTGGGCAGTTCGTAGCGCAGGCTCTTGAACGGAATGGCAAACTCTGCCGACCAGCCGTTTTCCAACATCTCGGTCTTCACCGACCAAAGCGCATCCCAGTCTTGGTCTTTAAAGTCGTCGTCGAACACCTGCACGTCCCGCTGAGTGCCGAGGGGCGTGGTTTGGAACGAAACGCAATAGCGGCGCAGGTTCTGCGGGTCGAGTTGAAAGAAAAAAATGTCGTTTACGCCAAAATTGAAATCCCGCCGGAAGTCTTGCACCCGCACCCCTTTTTTGCCCAAACTGTCCTCGCAGAATACGCCGACGTACAGGTTTTTTTCATCAAACAGGATGCGGACGCTGGTTTTGAAATCGAAATTGCCGCCCTGTTTAGGTTCCACCCTGAAAAAATCGCTGCCGGAAACGGGGCTTGCCCGCTGCCAGTCGGCTTCGTCGAGCGAGCCGTCGAGGGTGATTTTTTCAGAGGTTTTTACCACTCGCACGATGGGCGGGTTTTCGGGCGGGGGGAAGTTGAGGTCAGTGGAGGTGTTTTGCGCCGTCAAATTTTGCAGCAAAACAAAGCCGAATATGAAATTGGATAAATGTTTTTTCATGCTGAAAAAGGAAATTGAAAAAGGCAGGTTTCGCCGCCGAAAACGGGTTTTGAAACCTGCTTTTTTTCAAAAAATCAATTGAAAATCAACGACTTGCGCCGCCCGCTCCACCAAGCCCAAGCCCATGCCACGAAGCATTGCAGCAGCAGCCACCAAGCCCCGCTGTGCTGCACGGGCACGGCGGCGGCAGTCACCCGGTCGGGGAATTTCATAAACTCGTCGTAGTCCGCAACGGTCAGATTTTGGTCGGCATCGAATTTTTTGAGGAACCACGCCGCCCAGTTTTTCTGCGCCTCGTCGAGCAACGGTTCGGCTGATTTCAATGCCCTGTGGCTCGTCCCGGCGAGGTCGGTCATTTGTTGATACACGCTCAACGCCGGGGAAAACACAGTCAGCCCCTCGGCGAATGCCGCTTGCCGCTCGGCTTTGGAGGCATGGTTTTGCTCGATGCTGTCCCTGAACTTTTTGTCAAAATCGTGGAAGAAAAAATCTTCCCGGTACCAGTCCTTCCAATCCTTGTCGTCGTCCGGTTTTTTCGTGTAGTTCGGGTGGGTTTTGTAAAAATCGTCCAATAAACCCTCCCTTTTCGACTCGATGTAGGTTTCCGCCGCCCGCATCTCGTTCAGGAAAGCAGCCCTCGACGGCACGGGATGCGCCTTTTCCGCCACCATGTTCGCCAGCGCAGGCACCACGAGCGTGAACATCAGCCAAGCCCCGATGCACAACAGCGCATTTTGCGCCGACGAGCCGCCCCAGAGGTTGATGCTGAGGGCGACCAAAAACCAAAACAGCGAGTACAAAACCGCCACGCCGAGCGTCTGCCATGCCGCCGCCGAGGTCAGCGAAATGCCCGCCAAAGCCAGTCCCGGCAGCACAATCGCCGCCGTCAGACCGCCGAGCAGCGCAAAACGAGCGAGCATTTTTTGGAAAAACAAAGCCCCGGAGCCTATCGGCTGCGCCTGTTGGAGTGCCAAAGTGCCCTGTTCCCGCTCCCCGGAAATCAGGTTGAACGACAGCGCAATGACCAGCAGCGGCAGCAGGTAAATCAGCACAAACGACAGGTCGAACGCCCCAAACGAGAGGTTGTCGGGGTTTTCCAGTTCGCTGCCGCCCCAGGCTTCTTTGCCCATGAGGGTGAGCCGCCAGGCGTCGTTTTGCAGGTCGCTCATGCCAGCGGCGAGGATGCTCTGCGGCATCGGCTCGACAGCGGTGACCCGACCGCCCCGCCAAACGCCGCCCACCACGACCACGTTTGTCGGGTCACGCCACCAGCCGCCCACCGTTTTTAGTTTGCGTGCGATGCTGTCCGCTTGCATTTTTTGTTTTTCCAAATCGGCTTGCTGCGTGTCGAGCATTTTGCCGATGGCAGCCTGTTTTTCGGCAGCCCGGTACAGCCCGTTTTGCAGACCAAAACCGACGCTGACCGCCAAGACGACCAGCAGCAACCATGCGATGGGGCTGCGGAGGAGGCGCAGCGTTTCGTATTTTAATTGAAGTAGGAACATGATTTAAGGTTTGATTTTGAAATGAACCGTTTGCGTCGAAACCTGGTCAAGCCCGTCTTCGACTTCGATGAGCAGGGTGACGGGTGTTTCGCCCGTCAGACCGTTTGGCATGAAGTGCTGGTCAATGTCATATTCGGATTGCCCGTGCCAATGCTTTGAAAAAGTGAACAGTTCGGAACCGTCGCTGTCCTTTGTCACCTTGATGTCGAGGTTGTGCAAATCCTCGTCCGTCACTTTGCCGTGGATGTGAACCTCCCCCGTCACCACCATGCCTTCGGTGGGTTCTTCAAGGGTGATTTTGGGCGCCTTGTCCTCTTCTTTTTTGCAAGCGGAGAAGACGCTGATAAGTGCGAGTGCTGCCAAAAGCAGCGTTTTTTGTGCATTTTTCATGTTGAAAAAGATTTTATTGAAATGAAAAAATCGCATCCGTTAAGCAGGGCTTTTTTAAACAGGTTTGAGTTTTTGAAAAAAGAAAATCGCCGTCAACCCGCTGACAATCAACCACAAAAGCATTGCCCCGGCGGGTTTTGACAAATCACCGAGCAGGTTGCCGAGCGCAGGCGGCTGGTACTCGAAGCGGGCGTTTTTAGCAAAAAATGCTTTGCCCCGCTTGCCGTTCCAGTCGCCGTATTTGAAGTTGTTGGTCAGTTCGCCGTTCAGTTCGCCCACGAGTTGGATACGGTACCGCTCGGCGGCGGCGAGGAAATCAAAGTAGGTCGCCACGTCCGTCCCTGCGAGGCGTTGGGAAAGCGAGTTGGTGAGCATATAGGGCGAAATGACCGCCGCTGCATGGTGTACCTGCCGTTGTTTTTCATAGACATCGAGCAGTTTTTGCTTGTGTTTTTGAAAAACGTAGGTCTCGTGCTCCTCGCCTTTTTGCATGATGAAGCCGTCCCAGTTGAAGGGCAATTTTTGGATACTGTCCACACCGTATTTTTTCAGCGTTTCTGCTTCCAATTTTTGGGTGTACTCGTCGGTGGCATCGTGCCCGTCCACGCCTTTTTCCAAATCCGCTTTGAGGGTATTTTTGTAGTCCTGCGAAGAAGGGGTCGGGTGAAGTTGCTTGGCAATGTTCACCGCAGCCTTCGGCGCAATCAGGCAGACCAGCACCCACACGCCGAGCGAAGCCACGAGCGAGGCGTTCTGCCTGCCCGTTGCCGCCGACAACAGCAAAGTGAGGTGGATGAAACAGCCGAAATAGGCCAAATAAAGCAGCATCGTGAGGCCATAGCGCAGCCAATGTTCGCCGCCTGCCCCGGCGGCGAGCAGTCCGCCAGCACCAGCAATGAAAAACGGCAAAGCCAGTGCCAGCACCGCCGCCCACAAGCCCAAGGATTTGCCCCAAAAAAGTGCCGACGGTCGCACGCCCTGCGCCAGCAGCAGACGCAGGTTGCCGTTTTCTCGCTCCGCCGCCACCGAGCCGAAGCCCAGCACGATGATGAACAAGGGGAAAAGCATTGCCAGCACGAACGCCGGGGTCAGCACACCGAGCCGGGCAAAAGACGAGCGGTCTTCCGCTCCCCGGTGCTTCGACTGGTTGGAGCGGTGCGCTTCGAGGAACAGCGTGTTGCCCGTGAAAGCGTCCACGCCCCGGTCGAAGTACGAAAGCGGGTAAATCGGCTTGAAAACGTAGGTGCCGTAGTGCGCCGCCGAGTGCGGGTTTTTGTCCTTTTGGTTTTCCCATTGGTCACGGGCGGTGGCGGCGGCTTCCTCGTGCAGTTTCTTCAGGGAGGAAAAAAGGTCGTACGCCCCGACCAACGAGAGCAAAAACAGCCCGCTCAACAGGAGGGCAGCGACTTGGAAACGCCGCTCCCGGAGCATGCTCCTAAATTCTTGTTTTGCGATTTCAAATATCATAAATAGTTGATTTTAAACAGTTTGAAGATAGAGTTCCTCGATTTCCTTGGCGTGCAGGATGTTTCGGTTGTTGTCCAACACATTGACCAACCTGCCGTCTTTCATGATGCCGATGCGGTTCGCCACGTCCTTTGCCCGGAAGATGTCGTGGGTCGCCATGAGCATGGCAACACCGTCTTTGCGGAGTTCGAGGAGGAGGTTCGAGAAATCGTTGCTCGCCTTGGGGTCAAGCCCGCTGGTGGGTTCGTCGAGGAACAAAGCCTTCGCTTTTTTCGCCAAGGCGATGGCAATGCCCACTTTTTGCCGCATACCTTTGGAATAGGTCGAGACCCGGCGGTCGAAATCGTTTTCCGACAGTCCTGCCGTTTCGAGGCACATCCGCAGTTCTCCTTTTTCATGCCGGAAGCCCGCCAACCGGCTGAAATAGTCGAGGTTTTCCATGCCCGTCAGGTTGGGGTAGAGCATGACCACTTCGGGTAGGTAGGCGAGGTGCTTTTTGCTCTCGATGGGGTGCTTCGCCACATCCAATCCGTTGATGAACGCCTGCCCGGAGGTCGGCTGCGTGAAGCCGAGGAAGCAGTTGATGGTGGTGGTTTTGCCTGCGCCGTTCTGCCCTAAGAGGCAGAAGATTTCGCCGGGGGCGATGTCGAGCGTCAGGTTGTCGAGGGCGATTTTGTCGCCATAGTGCTTGGTAAGACTTTTTGCTGAAATCATTGATTGTCAATTTTTTAATGATGAAAAATTAGTTTGTGAACGGGTCGGCAAACGCCTCGCCTTCCCGCCACATCTCCACTTCCCAGTCCCGCAAAAGGCAGCGGTTCAGGTCGGCGAGGATGCGCTCTTTGTCGAGGTCTTGCCCGATGAATACCAGTTCGTTCTTGCGGTCGCCCCAGATGGGCGACCAGCGTTTTTGCAGGTTCTCGAAATTGTCCCGGAACTCCGGCATCTGTTCCCGCTCATCGGGCGGGATGGCAGCCCACCATTCGCCCGCCGGGTCGTAGCGCAGCGAGCCGCCCGCCTGCGACCAAAACATCGCTTGGTCGGAGCGGCTGGCAAGCCAAAAAAAACCTTTGGAACGCACCACATTGCCGGGGAAACCCTCATTGAGCCATTGCCAGAACCGTTCGGGATGAAAGGGACGTTGGTCGTGAAAGACGAAGGCTGAAAAGCCGTACTCCTCGGTTTCGGGCGTGTGCTGCCCGTTTTTGGCGAGTTCGGCAATCCAACCCGCCGAGTTCTGGGCTTTTTCAAAATCGAACCTGCCTGTGTTCATGATTTCCGAGGCGAGAATTTTGCCGTTTTTCGTGGCGAGGATGCGAGCCGCTGGGTTGAGTTTGTGTAGCAGGGCGGTGAGTTCGTCCAACTGCGGCTTCGTCACCAAATCCGTTTTGTTCAAAATGATGATGTCGGCAAATTCCACCTGTTCGGTCAATAAATTGACAATCGGACGGGTATCTGAAGCGTCGTTGCCCAGTTCACGGTCGGTCAGGCGGTCGGCGGAACCAAAATCCCGGGGGAAATTGAAGGCATCCACGACTGTCAACATCGTATCTATGTAACTCCATTTTGAAAGGTCAATTTGCCCGTCGTCGCTGGCAAAATGCCAGGTCTGGGCGATAGGCACAGGCTCTGAAATGCCCGTGCTTTCGATAAGCAGGTAGTCGAAACGCCCTTCTTTGGCGAGTTTTTCGACTTCGAGCATGAGGTCTTCCCGCAGGGTGCAGCAGATGCAGCCATTAGACATTTCGACCATTTTTTCTTCTGTGCGGGAGAGCGATGCGCCTCGTTCGACGAGTTGCGCGTCAATGTTGACCTCGCTCATGTCGTTGACGATGACGGCGACCCGCAGCCCTTCCTTGTTCTGTAAAACATGGTTGAGCAGGGTCGTTTTGCCTGCGCCGAGAAAGCCCGACAGCACGGTGACGGGCAGTTTTTTTATATGATTTTGCATGAATTTTAGCGTCGTGGTTTTTTCAACAGGTGCATCATAAATCTCCAAACCGTGCGCTTCTTTTTGCAAGCGGTAAAACGGCGCAGGAAAATGGTGATGCACACGAAGTCATAGAGACATCGGAGCATGATGCAATTGTTTGATTTACAATAATTTAAAAGGAGATAAGTCCGCACGGAACATCCGGCAGAGACACGAACCAAACATTTCAGGCAAATGTGAAATGCACAAAAGACCACTCGGCAACACCGGGCAAGTCGTGAAAAATCAACCTAAAAAGTTCAGTTCAGGAAAGCGGCGCTGGCGGCGCACGAGGCTGGGAAATGGTAAAAGGAGAAACGGACAGGCAGACGATTTCTCCAAAATTGTTTTTGGCAGGTATCAGTTCCGGGAATGAAAAAGCCGGAAGTAGGAGGGAAGGGAGTTCTGCGAGCGTGGGCGCAATTTGGCAGATTGAACAATCATCTGCGGCATATTCCTCTCCGTGGAAGTGTTTTTCATTTGGGGCGTGGAGGCAAATTTTTGTTTCATGCTGGTGTTCCGGGGCGATGAAATGGTGGAGGCTCCACGACAACCAAAACAAGGCATAGGTACTGACAAGTACCCATGCTATTATTCTATGTTTTGGTTGATTTTTATCTTTCATCTCTGCAAAGGTATATTTTTTGTTTTATTTTTTAGTTGTGAAGAACGGTAAGTACATGCGGCGTGCGACGTTAGGAGCATGAACGTCATGTACATTGTTATGAGTATTTTATTTATTCTTTCGTTTGTATTCCTCCTCTTCTTGTTTTAGCACTTTCCATCGCTCATAATTGTTTTCTTTCATA
>JAKQJD010000040.1 GCA_029561355.1 Bacteroidota bacterium
ATCATACCGCCGAGCGGCTGCCACCTGACACGGGTTTTAATGGCCCGGATATTTTTTACAGGAATAGTTTCCAGTGAAATGGGCTCCCGGCGCCAGTGGAAGACTTTTTTCATCACGGTCACCGAAGAATCGCCTGTTTCATATAAAATGCCGGCTACCGGAACTGCTTTGTCCGTACGAACCCACACCTTGTATTTGGCCTCCATGATCACCCCTTTGCCGGTTTGTCCAAACATCGCCTGCTGGGCTGCATTTTTCTGAATGACCAAAGTCAGCATCAAAAAGAAGAGAATAAAAGTTCTGTTCATGGGGAGTGATGAATGATGAACGATGAACGATGAATGATGAATGATGAATGATGAATGATGAATGATGAGTTAAAGATAAGGGTTTATGGGAGCGTTCCCATAAACCCTTATCGCTATTCATCGTTCATCGTTCATCATTCATCATTCCTACCCGTTCATCGTCAGCACCTTCACCTCCACCCGCTGGTTCTTTTTCTTGCCTTCCGGCGTAGTATTCGGCTGAATCGGATATTTCCATCCGTAGCCTTTGTACTGGACGCGGTCGTTGCCGACACCCTTGCCGACGAGCCAGTTGGCGACTGCTTTGGCGCGGTTGGTGGACAGTTCTTCGGCGAAAGCCTCGTTGGGCCACATGGCGTTGTTGGTATGTCCGCCGACCTCGATGACGACGTCGGGGTTATTCACCAGAAAATCGTAGAGCGACGTGAGTTCGGGTTCGCTTTCCGGTTTGATCTCGTATTTATTGGCGTCGAAATACAGGCGTTCCAGGCGGTAAATTTTGCCGGTTTTCATCACCTTGCGTTCGATTTTTGCCACTGCGGGTTTGGGTTCCGGTTTGCGGGAAGGTGTGTCCACTTTCGGCGCGGTCGTTACCCTCGGCGCGGTCGGGCTGATCTTGGGTGGCGCTTTGGCAGCCAGCGGCGGCTTTTTCGCATCCGGCATCTTGTCCGGATTGCAGGGCACGGGCTTGATAGCGGAGGCATTGTCGACCAGCACGTTCCCGTTGGTAGGAAACAGGATCGGCGTTTTGTAGTAGGCCTCTATCATCAGGTAAGTGTAATTTCCTTTCGGCGTGAACCGGAAATTGTAGGTCAGCCAGCGCGTGTTGGTAATAATGGACGTTTCCGCCAGTAATTCCCTTGCGTCGCAGTATCCCATGCCGCCCCAGATACGGACGCGGGCAGGAACGGCGTAGTTTACATCCTCGCCGGTGACGCGGCTGACGCTCAGGTACAGTTCCGCGCGGCACAGGTCCAGGCTGAATTCGTAGCACTGTCCCGATTCCACCGGGCGCGGCAGGCGTTGGCCCACACCTTCCCAGGTTTCGTTGTCGCGCACCACGAGGCCGAGGTAGGTTTGGCCGTGGTTAGCGGGTTTGGCCACCGTCCAGCCGCCGGGCTGCACGTCGGGAGGCGTTTCGCCGGCTTTGCCGCAGTTGTACCAGCCGGCGGGGGTTTCACCCATTTTAGGCAGGTCTTCAAACGACGGGTTGGTCAATACAATAGGGGCATCTTTTTGCGCCGACATCCCGAAAGGGAGCGCCAGAACGAGGGAAAAACACCAAGGTTTAAGCTTATTTCTCATGCTTCTCATGTTTCGATTAGTGCATATGTGACTAGCAAAGCCTATGCCATTCGAAGTAATTACGTTGTGAGGAATGAATTGTCACGAATAACCGTAACGCAAATGTTCGGGCATAAACGTCTGGATTGTAAGTTTTAATGTCCGGTTTTCGATGAAAAAAGCATTTATGAACCAGTTAGTCATAAAAACAGGACTAAATCATAGCAAAACGGCCTGCGGAGAGGAATCTCTGCAAGCCGTTTAAGTATATTTTAACGTGTCGGTTTATTTAAAAGCATCGAGACCGGTAACGTCGTGGCCCGTAATGAGCAGGTGTACGTCGTGTGTACCTTCGTAGGTCAGCACCGTTTCCAGGTTCATCATGTGGCGCATCACCGGGTATTCGTTGGTGATGCCCATGCCGCCGTGGATCTGCCGCGCTTCGCGGGCGATGGTAAGGGCCATGAATACGTTGTTGCGTTTGGCCATCGATACGTGTGCGGCGGTCATTTTACCTTCGTTGGCTAATACGCCGAGTCTCCAGGATAACAGTTGCGCCTTGGTGATCTCGGTGATCATTTCGGCCAGTTTCTTTTGTGTCAACTGGAACCCGCCGATCGGACGGCCGAACTGCACGCGCTCTTTCGAATAACGCAAAGCGGAATCGTAGCAGTCGAGCGCTGCGCCCATTGCGCCCCAGGCGATCCCGTAGCGGGCTTTGGTGAGGCAGGTAAGCGGTCCGCGCAGACCGACCACGCCGGGCAGTACGTTTTTCTTCGGTACGCGCACGTCTTCAAACACGAGTTCGCCGGTGATGCTGGCGCGCAGCGACCATTTGCCATGGATTTCAGGCGCCGAGAAGCCTTTCATACCTTTTTCGACGATCATGCCGATGATTTTGCCTTCCTCGTTTTTGGCCCAGACGACTGCGATGTCGGCAATAGGTGAATTGGTGATCCACATTTTCGCGCCGTTGAGGATATAGGAATCGCCGTCGTCCTTCACGTTGGTGATCATGCTGCCGGGGTCGGAGCCTGCGTCGGGTTCGGTGAGGCCGAAGCAGCCGATGAGTTCTCCTTTTGCCAGTTTGGGCAGGTAATGTTTGCGTTGTTCTTCGGAACCGAATTTATAAATCGGGTACATCACCAGCGAACCCTGCACGGAAGCCATGGAGCGGATACCGGAGTCGCCGCGTTCCAGTTCCTGCATGATGACGCCGTACGCGATCTCGTCCATGCCGCCGCAGCCGTATTCGGCCGGGAGCGAAGGACCGAAAGCGCCGATTTCGGCAAGTCCTTTGAACAGGTGCGTGGGGCATTCGGCGCGGTTGGCGTAATCTTCAATGATCGGGCTTACTTCCGCCTTCACCCAGTCGCGTACCGCGTCGCGGGCGAGCAGGTGTTCGGAAGAAAGCAGGTCGTCTACCAGGTAATAATCGTGGTGCTGGTAGCGGTCTTCGCGGGCGGTCCGGGGCTTTGGAGCGGTCTTGGTTCCGTTCTCTTGCATGATATATTTGTTATGTGGTTAGTAGCGTGTGGCCTCACCCCCCGGCCCCCTCTCTCTTGGAGAGGGGGCCGGGGGGTGAGGCCCACTTATTTTCTTCCGCAAAAGTAAATAAACTTCCCCGAGTAAAACATAGCCCTTGTTGGGAATATTTTATTTTGACGGAATATAATTTCATTTCGCGCCTTTACATGTTTTAAAAAACGAAGATGGTTTTGAAATGAAATGAATTTACCAAACCCAGTCGTCCATATCCTTCAGCGGTTCGGTTTTTACGGAGAGTTTGGTTTCCACCCGTTGCCGTTGCCTTTCCAGTACCAGGCGGGCCAGTCCGAGAGAAGGTGGTTCGGGAGCCGCCGGATGCATCACCGGGCCTATTTTTTCTTCCAGCACGTCCAGGCGGTATAGCAGGCTCATGAGGTATTCCGGTCTTTTTTCCAGCATTTCGTCAATTCGCTCGGTCAGGATGGCCAGCAGGGCTGCTTCGGTATCGGGCTCCTGCGATGTTTCCAATTCGAAAGGGCCTCTGATGATGGCGGTGGTTTGATGTAAGATGTTGTCAGTCATGGGAAGCGGTTTTGGGTTAAACAGCGGAATGCGCGTTTTGATTTTATTAATTTTTAACCACAAGGTTTTTTTTAACCACAAGGGACACAAAGGGTTTTCACAAGGAACACAATGAAGAGGACATCACGCGTAGTGTCCTTTGTGCCTTTGTGGTTTTAAAAAAAACTAAACCACCAAGACACGAAGACACAAGTTAAGAGTACTCCGCACATAGTGCCCTTTGTGAAAACCCTTTGTGCCCCTTGTGGTTAAGAAAAAAACCTCGTGGTTTAAAACAAAAAAAGCCACCCCGAAATCGGAGTGGCTCTGTGCGTCCCATCAAGGACTTGAACCTTGGACCTACGGATTAACAGTCCGTTGCTCTAACCAACTGAGCTAATGAGACAGCGCTTGCTTGAAAAGCGGGGCAAAGATATACTGACCCCGTTTAAATTTGCAACCTTTGTCCGGCAAAAATTTTTTATCATGGAAAATAAATGGCTTTCGCCGTCTCCGGAGGTTAAAAATGCCCTTTCTGAGGGCCGTCCGGTCGTGGCTTTGGAAAGTACCATCATCGCGCACGGCATGCCTTTCCCCAAAAACGTTGAAACGGCGCTCCGCGTGGAACAGATCGTGCGCGACGCCGGCGCCGTGCCCGCTACCTGCGCCATCATCGGCGGCCGCCTGAAATGCGGACTCAACTCCGACGAGATTGAACTGCTGGGCCGCGGCGGAAGTGATATCCCCAAAGCCAGCCGCCGCGATCTCGCGTATCTGCTCAGCCGGGGCGCCAACGGAGCTACCACCGTCGCATCCACCATGATCATCGCACACCTGGCCGGCATCCGCGTTTTTGCGACCGGCGGCATCGGCGGCGTGCACCGCGGTGCCACGAGCACCATGGACATTTCTGCCGACCTGCCCGAACTGGCGCAAACGCCCGTAGCAGTGGTGAGCGCAGGCGTCAAAAGTATCCTCGATCTGCCGCTTACCCTCGAATACCTCGAAACACAGGGCGTGCCGGTCGTGGGCTACCAAACGGAAGAGTTTCCGGCGTTTTACACCCGGCATAGCGGCCTCCAAGTCGATTTCCGGCTCGATACGGCGGAAGAAATTGCGCACCTGCTGGCAGCGCAGTGGAGCGCCGGGCTTCGTTCGGGCGTTCTGATCGCCAATCCGGTGCCTGCCGAATACGAGGCCGACCCGGCGCTCATCGATCAGGCCATCGCCGCAGCCCTCGAAGCGGCCGAACAAAAAGGTATTCGCGGCAAAGCCATCACGCCTTTCCTGCTGGCCCACATCGAACAGGCGACCGGCGGAAAAAGCCTGGAAACGAATATCGAACTGGTGTGCTGGAATGCGCGGCTGGGGGCGGAGGTTGCTTGCGAGTTATCGGTTATTGGTTATTAGTTATTGGTTATTGGTTATTGGTTATTGGTTATTGGTTATTGGTTATTGGTTATTGGTTATTGGTTATTGGTTATTGGTTATTAGGGTTTATACCCTCGGCTTGAGTCTATTACTTGAGCCGAGGGTATAAACCCTAATAACTAATAACCAATAACTATATTTGCCCACCAATATGGATACCAACGAACTACTCAAACAAGTCAGGAAACTGGAGATCAAAACGCGCCGGTTGAGCCGCCACCTGTTCACGGGAGGCTACCACAGCGCGTTTAAAGGGCGGGGTATGTCGTTCAGCGAGGTGCGGCAGTACCAGTTTGGCGACGACGTACGCGCTATCGACTGGAACGTAACGGCACGTACCGGCGATCCGTACGTCAAAATTTTCGAGGAAGAGCGCGAACTCACCGTTATGCTGCTGGTGGATGTGAGCGGTTCGGCGTTTTTCGGCACCAGCGGCCGCTCCAAACAGGAAATGCTGGCGGAAATTTGCGCCGTGCTGGCTTTTGCTGCCAATTCTAACAACGACAAAGTCGGTCTGCTCTTGTTTTCCGATCAGGTAGAGTTATTTATTTCTCCCAAAAAAGGTCGTCAGCACACCCTGCGCATGATCCGGGAATTGCTCAACCAGCAACCGTCGGAACGCAAAACCGATATGGGCGCCGCCCTGGAAACGGCACACAACCTGCTGAAAAAGAGGAGTATCTGCTTCCTGATGTCGGATTTTATGACTTCGGCTTACGAAACGCCGCTGCGTGTCCTGGCCCGTCGGCACGATTGCGTCGGACTGCATTGCTGGGATCCGCGCGAACGTGAACTTCCCGACGTGGGCCTCTTGCCCGTGCGCGACGCCGAATCCGGCCACACCGAATGGATCGACACCACCGACCCCGACCTGCGCCGCCGCTACAAAAAACGGTTTGAAGAAAACCTGGCCAAAACCAAAAATACTTTCCTCCGCGCCGGCGCCGATTTCCTGAGCCTGCAAACCACCGAAGCGTATATTAATACGCTGTTACAATTTTTTGAGCGCCGGGCGCATAAGGGGTAAATGTTTTGGGTAGCACGGCTTGATTGAAGTTTCTTAATAAAACGGCATTAACATTATTTTTGCGTATAAAACTTTTTTTATGCGTCGATTAACACTTGAAATTACGGCAGAAGAAAGAGAAATACTTGAAAAGGTGTTTCGCACACACCCTAAAC